>JAAZFD010000029.1 GCA_012511925.1 Clostridiales bacterium | reverse complement strand
GTGCTTCGATTGACAAAGGCACGTGAACAGCCATTTGGTCTCCGCCAAAGTCAGCGTTGTAGGCGGTACATACCAAGGGGTGTAGCTTAATAGCTCTACCCTCAACGAGTACAGGCTCAAACGCTTGAATACCTAATCTATGCAATGTGGGAGCACGGTTTAGCAATACTGGATGGTCTTTTATGACCTCCTCAAGCATATCCCAAACCTCTCTGCTTGCTCTGTCTAACTTGTTTTTAGCCGCCTTAACATTTTCAACCTTGCCTCTTTCAACCAACTTTTTGATAACAAAGGGGCGGAAAAGCTCTAAAGCCATTTCCTTTGGAATACCGCATTGATACATCTTCAATTCAGGTCCTACAACGATAACCGACCTGCCCGAATAGTCAACACGCTTACCCAATAGGTTTTGACGGAATCTACCCTGCTTACCCTTTAACAAGTTAGATAGGGATTTTAACGGACGATTGCCAGGACCAGTAACGGGGCGCTTATCTCTTCTGCCATTGTCGATTAAAGCGTCAACCGCTTCTTGTAGCATACGCTTTTCGTTTCTTAAAACGATATTAGGAGCACGCAACTCCATATACTTCTTCAAACGGTTATTTCTGTTTATAACTCGCCTGTATAAATCGTTTAGGTCGCTACAAGCAAATCTGCCGCCGTCAAGCTGAACCATGGGGCGTAGGTCTGGCGGAATTACAGGCAGTGCATCGAGTATAAGCCATTCGGGCTTGTTGCCGCTTTTGATAAACGACTCCATAACGTCTAAACGCTTAATAGCATTTGTGCGCTTTTGCCCTGTAGCTTCGTTTGCATCCTTTTTGAGGGTTTCGGACAGCTTTTCCAAATCGATTTTCAAAAGTAGCTCTTTAATGGCTTCTGCACCGATGTTGACTATGGGCAACTTTGCACCCTTGTGTTCGGAAACATACTTTTTTGCTACTGCCAAGCCTGCTTGATAGTCCTCTTCGGAAAGTAGCTGCTTTTCACGCCATACGTAGGTGTCCTCGGAAATATTCTCTGATAAGCAACCCGGGTCTATAACAACGTAAGCCGCAAAGTAGATTATTTTTTCAATGGTTCGGGGGGACATATCCAACAACAGCTTCAAATAGCATGGATTGCCCTTTAGATACCAAATATGCGCAACGGGAGCGGCAAGCTCGATATGCCCTAAGCGTTCTCTGCGAACAGCAGAGCGTGTAACCTCAACTCCGCATTTATCGCATACCATCTTATATGCCTGCCTTTGATTGTTACGCTTATAGCGCCCACAAGAGCATTCGAAGTCCTTTGTGGGCCCAAATATTTTTTCGCAAAATAAACCGTCCCGGTCGGGCTTTAGTGTTCGGTAATTTATGGTTTCTGCCTTCGTTACCTCGCCATGCGACCATTCTCGGATTTTCTCCGGGGAAGCTAAGCTAATTTTAATAGCTTTAAAATTTGTTAATTCAAACATAAACAAACTCCCTTCATTTAATTGCCTATCGCTTGGAAAACTTATTCGTCTTTGAGGTTGTCGCCGCTAAATTCAGCAACATCGCCCACAAGAAAATCGCTTTCAAAATCATCTGTTTCGTCATCGTCCTCAAAATCACCGAAATCGTCTGTAAACCTTTCGGACGACTGCTCAAATGTGCCACGCTCGTCCTCGGGAGGCACTACAGAGGGCATTCCGTGTATTTCATCATAGGAAGAAACAACATCCTCGATATGCACCTCTTCGTTTTCCTCGCTAAGCACTCGTACATCCAAGCCTAAGGATTGTAATTCCTTTATTAGCACCTTGAACGACTCCGGAACTCCGGGAGCAGGAACGTTTTCGCCCTTTATTATCGCTTTGTATGCGTTCGACCTGCCAGCAACATCGTCGCTCTTTACGGTTAGAATCTCTTGCAGGGTGTTGGCTGCACCGTATGCTTCCAATGCCCAAACCTCCATCTCGCCGAAACGTTGACCGCCGAACTGCGCTTTACCGCCCAAGGGTTGTTGGGTGATTAAAGAATACGGACCAGTTGAACGCGCGTGAATTTTATCGTCAACCAAGTGAGCTAATTTCAAGTAGTACATATAGCCCACTGATATTCTGCTTTCGAATGGCTCGCCGCTTCTGCCGTCATACAACATGGTTTTTCCGTCAGAATCAAAGCCTGCCTTATCGAGTAGAACCTCAATGTCCTCCTCTGTTGCACCGTCAAATACGGGGGTTGCAATGTGCCAGCCCAATCTATGCGCCGCTTTACCCAAGTGCAATTCCAATACCTGACCGATATTCATACGAGAGGGAACGCCCAAGGGGTTTAGCACTATTTGCAAGGGGGTACCGTCGGGTAAAAAGGGCATATCCTCAACAGGCAATATGCGTGAAATAACACCCTTGTTTCCATGTCTGCCTGCCATCTTATCGCCGACAGATATTTTGCGCTTCTGTGCTACATACACCCTAACAAGCTCGTTTACTCCCGGGGGTAGCTCGTCTTTGTTTTCCCTTGTGAAAATCTTTACATCAACTACGATGCCGTCCTCACCATGGGGAACACGCAATGAGGTATCCCTAACCTCCTTTGCCTTTTCACCGAAAATAGCACGCAATAGCTTTTCTTCGGGAGATAGCTCGCTTTCACCCTTAGGTGTAACCTTACCTACCAATATATCGCCCGAACGGACCTCTGCACCTATGCGGATAATTCCCTGCGCATCGAGATGCTTCAAGGCTTCCTCACCTACGTTGGTTACCTCTGCGGTAATCTCCTCTTTGCCTAACTTTGTATCCCTTGTACCTATTTCATATTTCTCTATATGAATAGAAGTAAAAACGTCATCTCGTACAAGCTCTTCAGAAATCAAGATAGCGTCCTCGTAGTTGTAGCCTTCCCATGGCATAAAGCCTATGAGAATGTTTCTACCCAAGGCTATTTCGCCATGGTCTGTGGAAGCGCCGTCTGCTATGCACTGCCCCGCTTCAACCTTATCGCCCAATACTACAAGCGGCTTTTGGTTGATGCAGGTACCTTGGTTTGAGTGTCTGAACTTCATAAGCGAATATGTGCGAATAACTCCATTTTCTTCTTTTATATCGATTCTGTTTGCACTGGTGTAAACAACCTCGCCAGCCGCCCTTGCCAATACAACAACGCCTGAGTCATGCGCTGCCTTGAACTCCATACCCGTTCCAATAATGGGAGCTTCGGTTACAAGCAAAGGCACTGCCTGGCGTTGCATGTTCGAACCCATAAGCGCTCTGTTTGCGTCGTCGTTCTCTAAGAACGGAATCATAGCGGTTGCAACCGATACCAGCTGCTTAGGTGATACGTCCATGTATTGAATCTGTGCTGTATCAACCTCAAGTATTTGGTCTCTATATCTTGCAATAACACGCTTTTTCTCGAACCATAGTCTGCCGTTTGCATCTCTTACCAAGGGCTCGTTTGCCTGTGCTACGAACAAATCGTCTTCTTCGTCTGCCGACATATAGAAAACTTCCTCGGTTATCGTATGCTTTTCATGGTCAACCTTGCGGTATGGAGTTTCAATGAATCCATACTTGTTGATTCGTGCGTAGGACGACAACGAGTTAATAAGTCCTATGTTTGGACCTTCGGGAGTTTCGATAGGACACATTCTGCCATAGTGCGAATAGTGAACGTCTCTAACATCAAATGTTGCTCTATCCCTGTTCAAACCGCCGGGTCCCAAAGCCGAAAGCCTACGCTTGGAGGTAATCTCCGCCAAGGGGTTTGTTTGGTCCATGAACTGCGAAAGCTGAGATGAACCGAAGAACTCCCTTATTGTAGACATAACAGGGCGAGTATTTATTAGGTTTGTGGGCATAACGGCATCTAAATCATGCGAGCTCATACGCTCTCTGATTGTGCGCTCTAATCTACCAAAGCCCTGACGAATTTGATTTTGCAGCAATTCGCCAACCGAGCGTACACGCCTATTGCCCAAGTGGTCTATATCGTCAATCTTGCCTATTTCGTGATTCAAGCCCATTAGATAACTAATAGAAGCATAAATATCATCATCGAGAATACGGCGTGGTACGAGGTCGTACACTTGCTTTTTTAGGTAATCCTTTTTATCCTGCAAATTCATGTCCTTGCAATCGCCTAAAACATTCATCAATGTGGGATAGTGAACCAAATCATCTATGCCTATCTCTTTAGGGTCGAAATCTAAATAAATTGAAGCATCAACAAAGCTGTTGCCAACTACACGAACTCTTTCGCCGCTGTTATCCAACACATATATGCCGTCAATGCCAGAGTTTTGGATAGCCAGTGCGATTTCGGGGGTAATCATTTTGCCTTCGTCAACCAAGATTTCGCCTGTGTTTTTGTCAGTAACGGTTTCGGCGGAAGTAAACCCGCTTAGCCGGTTATGCAAGCCCAGTTTTTTATTGAACTTATAACGCCCAACATGCGCCAAGTCATAGCGTTGGTCGAAATATAAATTGTTTAGCAAAGTACGCCCTGCGTCCTCGGTAGCCGCTTCATCGGGCTTTGTGCGCCTGTATATCTCTAATAAAGCGCCGCCTATGCTTTCGGTTACATCTTTGTTCAAGGTAGCCAACAGCCTTTCGTCTTCGCCGAACTTTGCTATAATTTCCGCATTCGTGCCAATTCCAAGCGCACGAAGCAGCACCGTAACAGGCACTTTAGACTGACGGTTTAGCTTAGCGAACATCACTTCGTTTTTGTCGGTTTCATACTCAAGCCATGAGCCACGATTAGGAATAACCTGAGCAGAGTACAAGCTCTTACCCATGGTATCAAAGCTATGTGAAAAGTACACGCCGGGTGAACGCACAAGCTGGCTGACTATAACACGCTCTGCACCATTTATAATAAATGTGCCCTGAGGTGTCATAATAGGGAAGTCGCCCATAAAGACTTCCTGTTGCTTGATTTCGCCCGAGGCTTTGTTGATAAGCCTAACCATAACCCGCAATGGGGCAGAGTAGGTGGTGTCATACGCCTTGCACTCTTCAATGGTGTGTTTAGGGTTGTCGAAATCAATATAATAATCAACAAACTCTAATATAAGGTTGTTAGAAAAGTCGGTTATCGGTGAGAAATCGTTGAGAACCTCTCTCAAATCATGTTCTGCAAACCTTCGATATGAATTTTTTTGCACCTCGATAAGGTCGGGCATTTCCAATACCTCATCGATTCTTGAAAAGCTCATACGCTTACGCAGGCCGTACTGCACTTCGTGTACCATCGTATTCAACTCCTCTGTTAAATTATAGATGTATGTATATCTTTCCCATTAAAAGCATAAGCTATACTTTTTTGGAAAAAACAGACAGAAGCGACACAAAAAACGAGGGCTTAACACCGCCAGGCGGATAAACCATCGTTTGAAAATTTAATCACTTCTTCCCCATATTATACATAGCATTAAATACTAACACTTATAAATAAGCCTGTCAAGCGTTTTTCTAAGAAATTTTGGGGGAAACAAAATATATTTTCTTAGGCGCATTCAATACTTGTACTTAGAACAATTATAATGATAAATTGTTTTTATGCAAGCGAAATTTTTAGGCATCATTCCCATAGCTTTTACAACATATTGTAGTTTTCGTTCTTGTAAAGCAAAAACCTTTGTGTTATAATAAATTAATCACGCTAGGCGGGGAGTTAGCGGTGCCCTGAACCTGCAATCCGCTACAGCAGGGCTTAATTCCCGTTTTGAGGTTGGAATCTGTTGGGCTTGTTGAGCCTTCAAGGAGTGTTGATATCCGAGTCCTGTGCAATTTGCGCTTTCGAACCATGTCAGGTCTTGACGGAAGCAGCATTAAGAAATGTCGCAGGTGTGCCGCGGGGTTGCTTGGAAGGAGCCACCTGTCGGAATTCCTCTGATGGAAACTTAATCGAGAAACGGGTGCGTGATTTATGGTTTAAAACTTTGGAGTGCTTTTTATGGAAAACGGCTACTACAAGCAATGTAAAGAGTTTGAAGAATGCAACAGGCTTATCAATGACTATTATCTAAAAGGAATGTATAAGGAGTGTTTTGATGGGCATTTAAAACTTGCCGAAAAGGGATATCCTTTAGCCGAGTGTCAGGTCGGCTATTTTTATTACGAGGGGCAGGGTGTAGAAAGAAACTTGCTAAAATCCTTTTTCTGGACAGAGAGAGCCGCTATTCATGGTGATAGAGATGCACAATGCAATCTTGCAGATTTGTTTTACTTGAATGGTATTGTAGTTGAAAAGGATTTTGATAAAGCTAAAGAATGGTTCATAAAGGCTGCTTTGCAAGGAAATGATTATGCTGTTCAAAGATGCAAAGAGCTTAACATTGATATTTACGATACCTAAAAAACCCTTGCATATCCAATATTGCAGTAGTACAATTGTCCTTGTTTGGGGGTGTGGCTCAGTTGGTAGAGCGATGCGTTCGCAACGCATAGGTCAGGGGTTCGAATCCCCTCATCTCCACCATATAAGAACGCTGATATTGATACGAAGAGTGTCAACATTAGCGTTTTTATTTTGCACACCCCAGCCGTCAAAAGGTCTTGATTTCAAGGCTTTTGGGCGGCTTTTTTTGTTTTCTGCCGTATGTCGGGGGGCAAGCAAAAGTACCCGGCATGCAAAGCGGCAAGGCGGAAATTGTTCTGCACTCTGCAAATGGGTACTCAAGGGGTGTTCACCCTACAAACGGGAATATTTCTGATTTGAACACGGTGTTCACTCGGCAAACGGAAATCTATTAATCCTTTAAACGATAGGAAGTTATATATCAGCAAATATCACTTTAGATTATAAGATATCACGAAACATCTTGAATGTTGTTGATGAAAGTGATATACTATAAATTGAGTATTTATATCTACCGCTAAAAACCGCAGAGGTGATGAAATGAACACGAACAATGCGATTGAAGAAAACTATATAAGTATTGATGAAGCGGCTGTATACTTGGGAATAAAAACCGTAACGCTGCGTAATTGGATAAAGAAGAAACCAGATATTCCGGCGCATCGTGTGGGCAAGCTATGGAAGTTTAAACGCACAGAATTAGATGAGTGGATAGCAAGCGGTAAAAGTGCGGAATGAATATCAATACCACTTAGGAAGGAAGAATTTCACGATGCCGGAAATAAAACTATATAACGATGACTGTATTGCTGCGATGAAAAAGGTCGCAGACAAATCTATTGACCTTATTGTGACTGACCCCCCATATAATCTCGGTAATTTTATGAAAAACCGAGACACCAATCTCAGCAAAATGCGAGATAATTTCTTCGGTTCAGCAGGATGGGATGATATGGAGTTTGACGAATGGGAAAAGTCTATGGACGATTTCTTTAAGTCAGCAGCAAAAGTGATGAAAAAAGGTGGCACAATGGTTGTCTTTATGGCAATCATAAAGGTTGAAACTATTATTAGACTGGCTGAAAAACATGGATTTTACTACAAAACCACTGGAATATGGCATAAGACAAATCCTATGCCAAGAAATATGAATTTGCATTTTGTTAACTCCACAGAAGCGTGGATTTACTTCACATACAAAACAAGGACGGGAACTTTTAACAACGGCGGAGCGATGTTTCACGATTTTGTGGAAACATCTGTAACACCAAATGGAGAACGAAAATACGGAAAACATCCAACGCAAAAGCC
>JAAZFD010000259.1 GCA_012511925.1 Clostridiales bacterium | reverse complement strand
CTGAAAGCATCTGCACCAATTTCGTCAACAATGCCGGCGGGGTTTATAACATTTCCGTGTGATTTGCTCATTTTTTAGCCGTTTTCGCCCAAAACCATACCTTGGCTTGTCCGCTTTTTATAAGGCTCGGGAGTAGAAACCACGCCTATATCAAACAAGAACTTGTGCCAAAAGCGTGAATACAATAGGTGCAGGGTTGTATGCTCCATTCCGCCATTGTACCAGTCAACTGGCAACCAATAGTCTGCCGCTTGCTTTGAAACGAACTTCCCCTCATTATGTGGGTCGCAATATCTAATAAAATATGCAGATGAACCAGCCCAGTTAGGCATGGTGTCGGTTTCTCGCCTAGCCTTGCCTCCGCATTTTGGACAAGTGGTGTTCACCCAATCCACAGCGCGTGAAAGGGGGGAGGTGCCGTCATCTGTTGGATAAAAATCGTCTATCTGCGGCAACTCAAGTGGTAGCTTACTCTCGGGAATGGGTTGCCAGTCGCATTTCTCACAATATACAAGCGGTATAGGCTCGCCCCAATAGCGTTGACGAGAAAATACCCAATCACGCAATTTAAAGTTTACCTTCTTTTCGCCAATCCCCTCGGAAACAAGCCATTGTATCATTTTTTCTTGCGCTGATTTCACATCAAGCCCATCAATAAAGCCAGAGTTAATCATTGTGCCGTTATCGCAATCCGTATGCGCCGCCTCTTCAATATTACCACCAGAAACTACTTGAACGATAGGCATGCTAAACTGCTTTGCAAACTCATAATCCCTCGTATCATGCGCAGGTACAGCCATAATTGCGCCTGTGCCATAAGTAATAAGCACATAATCAGAAATCCAAATCGGAATAGGTTGTTTCGTTGCAGGGTTTATCGCTTTTATGCCTTTTAACGCTACACCTGTTTTTTCTTTTGAAAGTGCACTACGCTCTAAATCGCTTTTCTTTGCAGACAAAAGCTGATAGCCTTCAACCTCATCCAAATTTGTAATTCTTTCTGAAAGCTTTGAAATCAAGGGATGCTCTGGCGATAACACCATATAGGTAGAGCCAAAGAGCGTATCAGGGCGAGTTGTGAAAACCCTAATTTCCTCGTTAGTTCCCTCAACCTTAAAGTTAAGCTCTGCTCCTACGCTTCTGCCAATCCAATTTATTTGTTGTGCCTTTACCTTTTCTATGAAATCAACCGTTTCTAAATCGTCAATAAGTCTTTGAGCGTATGCAGTAATTTTTAGCATCCATTGATTGATAGTTTTTCGAATTACAGGGCTTCCGCATCTTTCGCATTCGCCGTCTATAACCTCTTCATTAGCCAAACCAACCTTGCATGACGAGCAAAAGTTTATAGGCATTTCCTTTTTATATGCTAAGCCATGCTCAAATAGCTTTAAGAATATCCATTGTGTCCATTTATAATACGACGGGTCGGCTGTTGAAACTTCTCTCGACCAATCGAACGAAAAGCCAAGTTTTTTTAATTGGCTTCTGAACTTTTCAATATTGCGTTTTGTGATTATTGTTGGGTGAATCTTTGTTTTGATTGCAAAATTTTCAGTTGGCAAGCCAAAAGCGTCGTATCCTATGGGGAACAGCACATTATGCCCTTCCATTCTTCGCTTTCTTGCAATTATGTCAAGGGCGGTGTTCGAGCGTGGGTGCCCAACATGAAGCCCCTCTCCTGACGGGTATGGGAACTCAATCAACGGATAAAATTTCGGGCTTGAACTATCATTTTTGGCTTCAAAGCAATGTAAAGAATCCCAAATGGCTTGCCATTTCTTTTCTATTGCCTCATGTTCGTACGCCTTGTTTACCATAATATATGAAATCTCCCCTTCAATAAAATCAACGTTAATAATAGCACATTTTTATATTCTTTGTAAAGCGGAAAAACGGCTTTTCGGGTTTATATTGTTTTCTCTCATGCTTGACATTCGGGTGAAATACTGTTAACATGAATTCGAAAAGTGAATAATAACGCTAGGGGCGCAAAATTTTTTGCTGAGAAAGTACCCTTTGAACCTGATTTGGATAATACCAGCGTAGGGAAGCGACAAGTATATAATGTATGCGTCCCTACAAGGGGCGCTTTTATTTTAGGGGCGTTATATTTACAAAAAAATAAACGGAGGACATAAAAAATGAAGTTCACATTGTTCGAAAAGTTAGCTAAAATAAGCGGTATTGACTTATACCTGCTTATAGGTGCAGCAGTGGTGGCTACTATTCTAATCGCTTTACTAATTTTATCAAAGCGTGAAAAAGAGTCAAAAAAAAGCCGTTTTGAAGCTATTATTGCAAGCGTAATACTTGTTGTTGGATTTATAGTTACAAATATCGCTGTAATGCTAATTCAGTCAATAGATACGTTGCTTATCCAATCAGAGGGCGATGGCTTTGAAATATCAGATGTTTTTTCATACGAATTTACACCAGCACAGTTCAGTGCAAGATTGATTCTTAGCATTGCAATAGCAATAGGGCTTAGCTTGCTGTATCTAATCTTCAAAAGCGTTGCAAACAAAAAAGAAATACAAACCGTAAAGCTAAACCCAGTTAGAACCTTGATGTACGGTGCAATAGCAATTAGCGTAGCCTTTATTTTAAGTTATATTAAGCTGTTTTCAATGCCCTTGGGCGGTTCGATTACGCTTGTCAGCATGCTGCCCATAATGATGTATGCAATATGGGCAGGTCCCACATACGGCTTTTTAGCGGCATTTGCATACGGAATATTGCAAATAATTCAAGGAGCATACATCGTGCATTGGGCACAGTTTTTGCTTGATTACTTCCTTGCATTTACTGCCTTAGGCATTGCAGCCTTCTTTCCCAAAAAGGCTTGGGTTGGAATACTTGTTGCAGGCTTTTCACGAATGTTATTCTCGACCATAGCAGGTGCAGTATTCTTCTTTGACATATTTCCGCCAGAGGGTTGGACAAACGCATGGGCATATTCTTTCACATACAATGGTGCAACAATCGGAGTTGATACGATTTTATGCGTAATCGTTTACTTGATTCCGCCTGTAAAAAAGGCTTTGAAACGGGTGCATCAGCAATTACTTGCATAAAATTTTAACCCAACTCATGTAAAATAATTTCTCTTAACTCATTGGGGCGGTCTTGTGGAATAAAATGACCTGCCCCTTTTGTAACAATCAGCTTTGAATTGGGAATACTTTTTGCAATTTTCTTTGTGTGCGAATGCTTAACCATATCCTTTGAGCCAACAACTATTACTGTTTGTGCTTTTATTTTCGCTAACTCTTTAAAGCTAATATTCGGTTGATGTAACATTAAATTGCATAAGGCAACGCCAAAAGCATCGCCTTGTTTTTCTAAGCCCAACTTATCTTTTCTAATCTCTGTACGAACTGAAAACTTCAAGCCTTTTGGGTTTGCGTTTCCGCCAATAGCAATAATTTTGTTGATTTTGTGGCTGAATTTCATTGCAAGCAGAAATGCGGTTATTGCGCCATCGCTGAAGCCTACAATATCGCAACTATCGATACCCTCATGCTCTAAAACCGAATATACATCGCTTGCCATCAGCTCATACGAGATTCCACATGGCTTTTGAGATTTCCCATGCCCCCTGCTGTCGAGTGCCAAAAACGCAAAGTTCTCATACAAGGGCTTTGTTGCCTCGTCGAAAACCTCCATGCTTTCGCCATTGCCATGCAACAACAAAATAGGGCGACTTGAGTCTCCCCAAGCGCCCCTTTTTTCATAGTATAGGCT
>JAAZFD010000258.1 GCA_012511925.1 Clostridiales bacterium | reverse complement strand
GTTTCACGCTCAACCAAACGCTTGTGGGGCTTGTGGACCAACTCTCGAATATTCAAATGGCGCTGAAAGCTCCGATGCCCTGCAAAGTGCGGTTTATGACATAAAGCAGGGAAAAATTGTGGCAATAAAAGGCTTGGGCGGCTATCATTTATGCGTTGATGCGTTTAATTTTTCTGCTGTGGAACTTTTGCGAGAGCGAAAAAACAGGGAAGAAAAGCCCTTTGCTGTAATGATGTCCGACTTGGAAACGGTTGAAGAATATTGTCATCTAAGCGAATCGGAAAAGCGGTTGCTTTCTTCCTCAAAAAAGCCTATTGTGCTGTTAAAAAAGCGTGAAAAGGGCTTGTTTGACAGCGTTTCGCCAAACAATAATTCGTTGGGGGTTATGTTGCCATACACTCCACTACACGCTCTATTGATGAAGCATTTTGAGTGCTTAGGTTTCACGAGTGCGAATATTTCTGATAGTCCAATGATTTATGAGGAATCTACAGTACTTTCTCTAATTGCTGACGGGGTTTTGTCGCATAATCGAAAAATTAAGCGTAGGGTTGACGACAGCGTAATGGTTGTTGTAAACGATATTCCGCATTTTTTTAGACGCGCGAGGGGGTACGCGCCGGCTCCTATCCCTATAGATTGCGACAAAAACATTCTTGCCTTGGGTGCGCAACAGAAAAATACCTTTTGCATTACAAAAAGCAATAAAGCTTTTTTGAGTAGCCATTTAGGCGAGTTAGACGATTTGGATACTATTATAGAGTTTAAGAGCGAAATCAATAGCTTTTGCACGCTTTTCGGTGTGAAGCCAAAGCTAATTGCTTGTGATATGCACCCCGATTATTTTTCTTCGCAATATGCAGATAGCTTTGATTTGCCTGTAGTGCAGGTACAGCATCACCATGCGCATTTTGCTTCTGTGCTGGCTGAAAACTGCATTGATAGAAGCATATTTGGTTTTATTTTTGACGGAACAGGTTACGGAACTGACGGCTCAATCTGGGGCGGTGAAATGCTTTTTGGTCAAGTTTCGGACTCAAAAAGGATAGGACACCTAAGGCAGTTTCCCCTTTTAGGCGGTGAAGCGGCAATTAAACAGCCTTGGCGAATAGGTTTAGGCTTGCTTGAAATTGCATTTGGAAAAGATATGACTAGTTACTTTCCGAAGCATATAAACGAGTCAAAAATATTGCTTAACGCTTATAGCAAGGGCATAAACTCGCCGCTTACTTCGAGCATGGGCAGGCTTTTTGATGGAATTGCAGCAATAATAAATCTAAGAACCGAATGCTCATACGAGGGTCAGGCGGCAATCGAGCTTGAGCAAATTATGTGTGATGAGAGCGTTTCTGCCTACAGTTTTGAAATCGTACTGGAAAATGATATTATGGTATTCGATTGGCGAGGGCTTGTTCGCAACGTGGTTTATGATATTGAAAACGGTGTGAGCAAGGCAATAATAGCTAAAAAGTTTCACAACGCTTGCATTGATTTGGTTGTGGATGCTGCTAAAATTGCTTTTGAGAAATACGGCATAAGCGAGGTTGCGTTGTCTGGCGGTGTGTTTATGAATGTGTATTTGCTGAGAAATTGCCAAAAACGACTTGAACAGGCTGGCTTTACCTGTTATGTGAATACGCTTGTGCCTACTAATGACGGCGGAATATCTTATGGGCAAGCCGCCGTTGCATCAAAGTTTATTAAGGATGGAGAGTTATGTGTATTGCAATCCCAGGAAGAATAAAAGCGATTGAATCAAACGAAGCACAAATAGATTATGGCGGAGTTTCAAAAACGGCAAGCATTCGCCTAAATCCTGATGCCAAAATCGGCGATTGTGTGCTTGTCCACGCTGGCTTTGTAATCGAGGTTCTAAACGAAGAAGCGGCGTTAGAATTCGAAAAAGCTTTCAGTGAGTTGGAATTCGATTGATGAAAGAATATCAGGACATAATTGATAAGATTTTTTCGC
>JAAZFD010000257.1 GCA_012511925.1 Clostridiales bacterium | reverse complement strand
CGTCTGGGTCATCTCCATTTGGTATAACGATTACACGCACATTCAAGTTTGCATTAGCTAAAATGTCCAAGCCACGAAGCGTTGCGTTTTGCCCTGCTGCATCGCCATCATAGCTTATGAATACATTGTCGGTATAACGCTTTATTAGGCTTGCTTGCGGCTTTGTAAGCGCCGTTCCAAGCGATGCCACTACATTTTGTATGCCCGCGATATGCAAGGCTATAACATCCATATAGCCCTCAACAATTATTATGTCGTTAAGCTGCTTGCGTTTTAGCATATTCAAGGCATAAAGATTATAGCTCTTGTTATATACCTTTGTTTCGCCTGTGTTTAGGTATTTTGGCTCGTCTTTGCCTAGCGTTCTGCCGCCAAAGCCCAACACAAGCCCTCTCTCTGAAATTATAGGAAACAAAAGCCTATCCCTGAAAAACGAATAATAATTATCGTGTTGCGATTTTCTGATTAAGCAAGCCTCCGAAAGCTCGTAATCGGAATAGCCTAAGTTTTTTAAGTGAAGATGTAGCTCGTCCCACGAATTAGTCGCATAGCCCAATCCGAATCGCTTAACAACGCTTGGCGGAATCTTTCTGCGTTCAAGGTATTCAAGTGCAGCTTTGTTCTTATATAATTGCTCGTGAAAAAAAATTGCGGCATCCTTCAAGCAAGCATACAGCCTTTCACGAAATTCCCGCTCTTCCTTAGCTTTTTGACTATTTATTCCTTCGGAGGGCAGCTCCATATTCACTCTATGCGCTAAATGCTTTATGGCTTCAATGTTGTTAGGGAAATTCTCAATATCCCTTACAAACTGAATTACCGTACCGCCCTTATGACAGCCAAAGCAATAGTACATCTGTTTTGAGGTATCGACACAGAACGAAGGTGTTTTTTCCCTATGAAACGGACAGCAAGCCCACAGCTTACCGCCTCTTTTGGATAATGAAACATAACCGCCTATTATGGAAGCGATTTCGTTTTTCGAGAATAACTCATTCATCCAGCTATCAGGAAGCGCCAATTTATCACCTCATCAATTTTTTCCCTGCAAGATATAAATACAAATAATATGTCGCTTTTCCTGCATGGTTAAATAATATATGATTTGTTTTAATAATTATTAGTGATTCGGTTACATAACAATTCCATAGTTTGTGTTATAATTTGAAAAAATAGGAGGTACAAATAATGATAGAGCAAGTATTTACGATGTCCACCAATAACGATAAGGTTATGGAAAAGGTATTGTTTGATGAGAACATACATTATCTCCACATGGTTTTTAATAAGAACGAGGGTACACCGGAGCATTTTACGAACGGAAACGTATATATGACGGTAGTTCGCGGCACACTTTCGCTCACCTTAGCCGACCAAGAGGCGCACGTATATCCCCGTGGTACATTGCTGACTATTCCTTTTAAAACAAAGATGATTGCCGAAAACAAGCACGATGAGGTTTTAGAGCTTATAGTCGTTAAAGCACCAGCACCTAAGGCGTAGCACGAGGGGAACGGTTTTGGGGAATTTGTTAGGGCTTGCGCCCCACCCCACTACTTTTTGCTAAAAGCAGCAAAAGCAAGGTTTATTATGTGGTTGAACACTTAAAAAGTATTTATAGGCTTTGCTGTGTTTTCGTGCTAAATCGTTCCCAATTTGCCGCAGGCGAATATCATTGCGGAGCAACTTTCGTGCGCAGTAATATCACTGCCGATAGGTAAAATAACTATGAGCGACAGCGAATAATATCACTGGATTGGTTAGGCTATTCGCCTAACCAATCGATTTCTCCTACCACAAACCGCAGTAAATGCGTTACATCGCCCGTATTATTATGCCTATCAACATTCGTATCAAACACCTTCAACTGCGTTTCATTAAGCGTAATCTTGCCAACTATATGCCGCAACATCAATGTTGCATCGCCTGTATTCACGCTTGCATCCATGTTCACATCGCCCATTCTGCCGTCCTTGGGAACACGCTCGAACAGCAACACATTCGAATGCTCGGTATCGGCTGAAATGTTCCCAAAATCATCGCAATATAGATACCTGTTTGATAAATAGTCTAAGAAAACATAATTTTCTGTGTCCTCAAACTGCTGATACACGAAAAACCCAGCCAAAAGCATATCAGATGTAGTGAAATACGAATTATTAACCACACCTAAGAAGCCCGAATCCCCAACGCAACGAACATTAAAGCCCTTTTGATTATCGCCATACATGAATCTAAACGCAGGTACACGCTCGTTTATATTGTCGTAGAAGTATAGCTTGTTATCTATAATATCAACGGGAATTGTAGAGATTGCACCGTTTTTATACGAAAGCGCATACGAAACTCCGCTCTTTTGTGCCACCACGTAATAGTTTTTGCCCAACTCGGGGTTATTCACCTTCACATAATCCGCTGAAATCTTTATATGCTTATAAACTATAACCTCGCAAGCGCCTTCAACATTTGAGTTTTTGAAATAGCCGTCATTGTCGTAGCTTAAATACACATCACGCTTTGCATTGTATAGATAGCCTTTGCCGTCTATGATTTTAATATTAAACGAATCAGCATACAATGGAAACATATTCTTCATCTGAACATATCCATCGCTTGCGGTTAAGTATTCGCCCGACATTATATTCGCCAGCCTGAATCCCTCATTGCCTGTGTTAGCAATGAAAATAACCTCGTCTAAATTATTTGTTTCGCTTTGAGGCATAATGCCCCTGCGGTCAACCTTTATTTCAATTCCCCAAAGTCCATTCCCTGAAAGCCTATCTAACACGCTAAGTGCAAACTGCTCTCCCTCAGAATTTTTAACTGCAAATATGTAATGTTCGCCAGCATTCAAAGAATCCGCTTGAACGAACCTAAGCGGCTGTTGCGTAGGTGTTACTGTTGTTGTTCTATACACCGCAATTACCGTTAAATCGCTTGTTACGTATGAGAAATCACAGCTCCAAAACGCAAACACGCTGCCCTCTCGCTGTGGGGGTGTTGGCGCTATTGCCGAATGTCCATGCTTTACCTGTTGAGAACTAAGCACATAATAATCAATATCCACAAACACAACCGAATAGCTTGTTAGCTCGTAAACAGCCGCTACCGTCATGCTTTTTAATACGCAAGTGATGTCTTTATCCCAACCAGTAAAGTCATAGCCGTAATGCTCGGGAGCTGTTGGGGGGTTCGTAATCGCACTGCCATGCTCTACATTCACACTACCTAACTCGGTTTCATAATCCCAATCAACAAATTTTACGGTGTAAATCAGCCTGCGCCATGATGCAAAGAACTCCAAATTGCCGTATGAGCCTTTTGTTATCTCTCGAATTGGCACACCGCTTAACTCCTTATTGTCGTACCAGCCAACGAAAACATGCCCTACCATTGTAGGTCTTGGAAGCGTTATTGTTTCGCTTTCTATTGTGTAGGTAGTTGCGTATTCGTTAGGCATTGTGCCGTCATACACATTATATTTGATGTTGTAAACCGTAGGTGTCCATGTTGCAAAGAAGGTGTAATTGCCAACCGAGCCTGTAACTATCCTATCGAATACAGTTCCCGTTTCGTTCATAAAACGCCAATTCAAAAACATATATGCGTTTCGAGTAGGAATAGGCAACGTAATTGTTGGGCTTTCTATTGTGTAGCTTGTTATAGTGCCATCGGGTAACATTCCGCCATTTGTAATGTATGTAATAGTGTAGATTTTCGCCGTCCATTTTGCGTAGAATATGCGATTGCCAACAGCATTTGCAGGAATAGCACTTACCGATTCGCCGCTAAAATCTGCTGTATTGTACCATTTAGAAAAATCATAGCCAACTCGTGCAGGCAGGGGAAGCGTTACAACT
>JAAZFD010000028.1 GCA_012511925.1 Clostridiales bacterium | reverse complement strand
TTTTAGAGCAGATTTTTCGGAGATAACCCCTGCTTTTGTAAATATGCTTGAGGGCTTAGCACCCTTTGGCGAGGGCAATCCGCATCCTGTGCTATTAACAGAGGATTGTACCCTGCAATCCATGAGAAAGATAGGCGCAGAGGCCAATCACCTAAGCGGCAGATTGCATTCGAAGGACACCGAGCTTGATTTCGTGGCATTCGATAAGGCACACAGGTTTTGTGAGCTGATTTCCTATGAGAAAATGCAGGTGCTATACACTCCATCGCTTAATGTTTGGAAGAACAGTACAAAACTACAGCTAAAAATTTCCGAGTTCAACCAAGGTGAAATAGAAAACGCAGAGCTTTACTTCAATAGGGCAAAGGTGAAGTTCTATGATGCCTTTCTTTCGAATAAAAAGCACAAAAAAACGGCTGTTGAAGCGGTTGGCGAGAACCTAATTCATCAAAATGTGTTTTTAGCAATCACCGAAGCATTTTCGAATTCGGGCGAGGGAACGCTTGTGCTTGTAAACACGCATACAGGTGCTGCAAACCTTGTTGAAAGGCTTAAAAAAGCGAATATAGTCGATTATGATTTGTTTTTCAACACACCTGTAAAGCGTCCAAGCAACTACAACGCAATAGTTTGTGCGCCAAAGCTGGATTTGATTTTAGATTCCTTGTGCCGATTTAACAACATAATTATTTACGACACACCGATGGACAAGGGCTTTGTGAATACTGTTTTTTCACGGCTGCAAAACGCAGCAAGGCTAATTATGCCTAAAACAATCGAGTTTAGCGCTTACGAATATGCCGAGAGGGCAAAAAGCATTACAGAGCACAAGATGATGGGCAAAATCTTCAGAGAATTTAATGGAATGTGTGTTAGTATGGCTACGCATGTTAAAAATCTTGTTGAAAATACAGCCGCATCGCTTAGGCTTGGCGAAGCCGATTGCTTGCTTGCCCTGAATATTTTCTTAGAGCTAAAGCTATATTTCTTAGATAAAAACGGCTATGTGTTCATTCAAAAGCGTGAAACTGATGAGAAAATCAAGTTAACCGATTCTGCACTTTATCGTGCAATTCTTATGGCTTCAAAATACGAGGAATAATAAATAGAATTTTTGTCGATTATGCACTTTTTATAGCGTATGTATCGAAAATGGCTGTACTTTTACTTACGGCATGTATTATAATCCTAAAAGATAAATGAAAGGGAAACACATGAAAAAAAGATTATTCTACTTTGCTTTCTTTTTCGGAGCGGTTGCAATGCTTTGCTTCGCTTCAAGTGCATTCATTAGCGATAATAATTCTATCGCTGAAGTTTCGAATGTTTCCGAACTGCTTGTCGTTGCAAAAACGGCTTCTTCAAGGTACATAAACAATACCTGTGATAATGAAACGCATTTAGCATCACTAAACAACACAGTTATTTTGATTGAAAGGGCAGGTAAATACCATTCCTTCACCTATAATAATGGGATTGTTGAGGCAGGAGAGATTTATTACTCAATGCCTGCAACTATTTATGGCTTGCACATGGAAACAGATTTCGCAAAGCTAAAAAACATCCCAAGCAATATCTATATCTTCGTTCCAAAACACTAATTTGCTTTACATAAATCATACGGGTATAATAGTACAAGCCTATTTTAAGGAGATACTATGAAAGTTTTTAAGTTTTTAATTGTATTAGTTGTTTTAGCAGGACTAATCAGTGGTTGTGCAAATAATAATAAGCAAGAGCCAACCCCGACCGTTGAGCCTTTACCCCCTGCACAGCAGGCAAGCAATGCCTTAACTGCCTATAAAAGTGCGATTACAGCGAACAACCCAAACAAGAATGTTTTAGAAAAAACAATTTTTGTAGTGCATACAGATGGAAAATCTATTGCGTTTGTGTATGAAAATGGCACACTAACTGAAAAGGGCGAGCAAAGTGAGCCGCCAACAGACTACGAGCTTGACAATGAATACACCGCTGGCTTAGGCGAGGAAATTAGCGTTTATCTTCCCCAAGCGATTTTGCAGGTTCAATCCGTTAATGCCAAGGTGGGAGAGGAATTTACATTTCTTATTTCCATAGAAAATGATGCGCTATGGGATTGGGCAACATTCGAGTTTATAATAAACTACGACCCTGCTCTTATAAAGGTGAACGAGATAGTAAAAACCGAATACATTTCAGATATGATATTTCAACCAAACACCGAATACACAGCTTCCTCCTGCAAGGCGGTTGCAATAACTGCCGAGGATCTTCAAGATGCTAAGGGCGATTTGGTTGAGGTTCGTTGTACCGCACTAAAGGCTGGCGAGGTTGAAATTACGCTTAGCGAATACATCATGTATCAAGTTAAAAATGGCGCAAACGGTGAGCCTCTTTCGGTTCCTATCGCTTTGGGTGTTCGTACCGGCAAGATTACTATATCAGAGTAATTAAATAATCAAATACACAAGGGGGTTATACCCCCTTTTTAATAAACGGAGGATAATATGCCCTTCACGATAGTAAAAAACGACATAACAAAAATGAATGTAGATTGCATAGTTAATGCGGCAAACACCGAGCTACAAATGGGCGGGGGTGTTTGTGGTGCGATTTTTCGGGAGGCAGGGGTTCAAAAGCTGCAAACTGCCTGCAACAAGCTATCCCCCATAAAAACGGGCGAGGCGGTAATAACCCCTGGATTTGATTTGCAAGCAAGGTACATAATTCATACGGCAGGTCCTAAGTATTATGACGGAAATTCGGGAGAGGAAGCACTTTTGTTCGCAAGCTATACTAACAGCCTAAAAATAGCCGTTGAAAATGGTTGTGAAAGCATTGCATTCCCTTTGATTTCAAGCGGAATTTATGGCTATCCGAAAAGTGATGCGTTAAGGGTGGCGAAAACGGCAATAAGCGAGTTTTTAAAAACAAACGAGTTAGATATTTATCTTGCAGTATTTGATAGAGATGCCTTAGACACAAGCAAAGCACTATTAGGCGAAGTAAGTAGCTATATTGATAAGCACTTAGAGCAGATTTTAGAAGCCCCGATTTTGCGTTCTGTAGAAATTTTAACTCACACAAAAGCACACAGAGCGCCACAGCACAGCCTTGAATCTATGGTTGGCAATTTAGACGAATCCTTTTCTACAACACTTCTTAGACTTATTGACGCAAAGGGCAAAACCGATGTAGAGATTTACAAAAGGGCGAATTTAGACCGCAAGCTGTTTTCAAAAATTCGTAGCAATGATTTTTATATGCCCAGTAAACGCACCGCCATTGCATTGGCTATTGCTTTGGAGTTGAGCTTGGATGAATCAAATGACCTATTAAGGCGAGCAGGGTTTACGCTTTCACATAGCCAGAAGTTTGATTTGATAGTCGAGTATTTTATAGTTAATGGCAAGTATGATATTTTTGAGATAAATGAGGTGCTGTTTGAGTACGACCAGCAGGTTTTGGGAGGGTAGATGAGTTTAGGTTATATTGGATATTGCAAACTAATCAATGAGGACGAAAAGCACGTTTATTATGCGTATAGCGGAGCGAATTGGAATGATGCTAACCGAGATAGAGAAGCGGAAAGGGCTTACGATGGATTGTTTTCTATTGATAAATCGGTTATGCAACGATGGAGCGAAGTAAAGCAACTTGATAATAGCATTTACTTAACAGCGTTTGCAATTGAAAACAACTATGTAAATATTATTCGCCTATGTAAGAATGCTTTTAATCGTTATTCTGTAAAGATTGATTATATTGTCTTTATGCTGCTTAATCATGTTTTTAATCATTTAATAAGCGAGGGTGTTTTTCCAAATAACGAAGCCTTTATTCAATAATTACTTGTCGCTTCTCAAGCGACACCTTAACTCCCCCTACCTGCTATCCTAAAAGCATAATAAAACTTTTAGGAGGAAAACATGAAAAACGGACTAACTGAACTGGTGTTCATACTCGACAAAAGCGGCTCTATGGGCGGCTTAGAAAGCGACACGATAGGCGGCTTCAACTCCATGCTAAAAAAGCAAAAGGAAGCGGATGGCGAGTGCATAATTACTACTGTGTTGTTCGACAACAACTACGAACTTCTGCACGACCGCATAAACATTCAAGCGGTAAAAGAGATTACAGAGAACGAATACCGTATAGGGGGCTCAACCGCACTACTTGATGCAATAGGCATTACCATTCACAAAATAGAAAATGCACAAAAGCAAACAGACGAGGATTTTAGGGCGCAAAAAATTATGTTTGTAATAATTACTGACGGATATGAAAATGCGAGCAGGGAATATTCGTCCGCAAAAGTCAAACAGTTGATTGAACGCCAAAAAACAGAGCATAATTGGGAATTTATTTTCTTAGGTGCGAATATCGATGCTGTGGAAACCGCCTCCCACTTTGGCATATCAGCAGATAGGGCGCAGAACTACCACGCAGACAGCGAGGGCGTAAAGAAGAACTTTACTGTGTTGAGTGAAGCGGTTTCGAGCTACCGCAGAAATGAAATGCCAGAGGATTGGAACTGCGAAATTGAAAGAGATTTCAAGGGCAGAAGCAAGAAATAGCGCAATGACAAGGCTTTTTGCTTTGCGGAAAAGAAAAAAGTTGTAGGGCGTACCGCTGTGCGCCCGCTTGCATTTCTGATAGTATAAGCGATAAAAGCCTATCGCTTCCTCCCAAAACCACTAACTAATTATTCCTCAAATCAAACAACCCATTTTAGCCATTTTTCACTTTTTATATTTTGATTACCTGTTGAAAAATATGTGTCTCCATGTTATACTTTCAAAAGGTATGTTGCGTAGCATAAATACTCGCATGAAAGGCTGGGCGTGAGGAATGCAAGAGAGAAACGGAACTATTAAGATTTTCGCAGGAAGTTCAGGTGTAAGGTTTGCACAAAGAATGTGTGCATATCTGGAAATAGAAATAGGCAAGACTTTCTATAAGAAATTTTCAGACGGTAACATTTACGTAAGGGTAGAAGAATCAATTCGTGATAAAGATGTCTATATCGTTCAACCCATAGCTAAGAATCCAAACGACGAATTTACAGAGCTTTTGTTCTGGATTGATGCGTTCAGGCGGGCAAGTGCAAACTCTGTAACCGCTATTATCCCCTATTTCGGCTATGCAAAGGGCGATAAGAAGGACGAGCCAAGAGTTTCGATTCGTGCAAGGGTATGTGCCGACTGTATAGAGCGTGTTGGCGCTGACCGAGTAGTTACCATGGATTTGCACAGCGCACAGGTGCAGGGCTTTTTCTCAAAGCCTATGGACCATCTGTATGCACAATCATTGCTTTGTGAGTATGCAAGAAAAATGGGAATAGTTGACGATGATTTGGTTGTGGTTTCTCCCGATGCCGGCTTTGCTAAAAATGCAAGGATGTTCGCAAACGAGTTGAAGCGTCCCGTAGCTATCGGCGACAAGGTTCGCACAGACCATAACGAAAAAGCAAAGGTATTAGATATTATAGGCGAAGTTCGTGGAAAGAACTGCATTATTGTTGACGATTTTACAATCTCTGGTGGAACGCTAATAGATGTGGCGCATGGCTTAAAGGATAAGGGCGCAAAGGATGTTTATGCGTTTTTATCACATTGCGTACTAGATGCAAAGGGCGTGAAGAAAATCGAGGACAGCCCCATAAAGCTATTGGTTTCAACCGATACAGTAACCTGTCCCGAAGCCGAGCAATCCGAGCAGATAAGGATAATTTCTGCCGCACCGCTGTTCGCCCAAGCAATAAAGCTAATACATGACAGGCATTCGATAAGCGAAATATTCTCAGGCACTGACGATAGACTTTTGAGAATGAGCTTTAAGCCCGATACTTTGGATATAGAGTTCAAAACTTTGGGACTATAAACCGTTTGATTTATGTTTAACATTGTTATAGAATAATACAATCATTCGGCTAAGCCGTAATAAGAGGTAAAAATGAGTAAAAAGGATACAAAAAACAAGAGCCATAAGGCTGTAAAGAAAAGCAAGTTAGACCCCAAGACTAAAATCATGTTGGTTGTGCTAAGCATTGCTTTGGTTGGCGTAATTATTCTTGCAATTTTGGGCTTGAAGTCGAGCTTGTTAACTCCACAGAGAGCAGACGGTTCAAGAATTGATATTGATGCTATGAAGGCAGCTCCTATAGTAGTCCGTTCAAATGGCGATGGTAATTCAAGCTACGACAGCATATATTTCACGCCCATAGGTAATATGGTTTATGACCAAGAGAAGAGCAATGGGCAGAATGCAGCGTATTATTCGAATGAGGAAACCGGCACTACCATGAACATTTATATAAAAGACGAAGCAACCGCCTATAAGCAAATTCAAGAGTTTTCGGAATTTGCAACGGAAAAGGGTACTATCTCGCCTATCGAAATCGTTCGTAAAGCGTTTGCCGAGGATATAAGCAAGGTTAGTTTAACATCAAGCAGCTTTTCTGATGCAAAAAGAGCTGGCACAATAAAAAAGATTTGCGGTTTGTATGTTGGCTCAAATGAATTTAGCTTCAGCGAAATAAATGGCGACCTTTACGGCGCTATGACCTATAGTGCACCAAACGTATATGGAATTGATTTAGTGCATAATGGCAAGCTATACACAATCAATTTTAGGGGAACAGACTTAGAGCCTATAACCTTGGATTTGATTGTTGCGTTTTTACAATCGATTAAGTTTGCAGGGTAATATCGGTTAATTCAGTGAGGGAGTGCATACTCCCTCAAGTATTTTAAATTCTGATTTTAAAAAAATACTAATCAATTCAAACAGCAAGAGGAGGCAATATGAAAAAATGCGTTTACTGTGGAAATGAATGCGTGGATAATGCAAGGTTTTGTGAAAAATGCAGCTGTATTAGCTTCACGACTCACGAAAACACGGATTCCCAGCGGAGTTCAAGCTCAGCGGATTCCAGCTTCACGCCGAAGAATTATGATACCGATATTACAGGCGAAAGCGTGAACTTTATCGTAAACAAGTTATTCAAAAACCGATTGCGGAAATTTTTTATTTTCTTAGCTGTTTATTTTGCCATAGCGTTTACAACTGTCTATTTTCTCATTTCAGAAGCGAATAAGGAAATCGAGGTGCCTACTCCGATTGCGTTTGTGCCTCAAATAATGACAAGCGCAGAATATTCTGAAGTTAGCGTTTCAGAAATATTCCCCTTTGCCGAAGAATCGAACACATATATTTTTGCTATTTATTCAACCGAGCAAGTTACGGGCATAATCAAAATTTCAGAGAAACATTCCGCTTATAATTCGTTGGTGAATGGCAGAAGCAGTGCTGTAAAATTGGTGGGTATGCCCCGAACAATTCCCAACGACATTAGAGGTTTTGTAATCGAAGACCTTGAAGATATTGAAAACAAGGAGCAGTTTGAAACCTATTTCGGAAAATACTATTTAGATACAACATACGACCCGATAGGTGAGAACACTTCATTCATACGTGCTTTGCTAATGGCGTTTTCGGTGTTTTTCTTAATATTCCTTTGGATTTATTGGCCTAAGCAAGCAATAAACAGCGTTAAGCGCTTGATTCAAACAGATTCATTGAACTATGTTAATGACATTCTAAACGGTTATGTAAAAACCGACCCTGTTTCAAGGCTTGCCTTTACAGATACATTTTTCTATAGCGAAAAGACAGGGGTTATTATTCGCTACGAAGATATTGTTTGGGCGTATAAGCGAATAGTAAATCATTCGGTAAACTTTATCCCAACAGGAGAGACACAACAGGTTGACATTTGCATAATAAACAATAAAACCTTTGAGTTTCTAACACAAGCAAGAAAGAAAGTCATTAAGCGAGATTCGATAGGCAGACCATTGGAACTGGCTATTTTGGGCGAAATATCAAGGCGCTGTCCCAACGCATTGATTGGTTTTTCGGTAGAAAATGAAAGGGAGTGCAAACGAATAATCGGAGAAGAGAGTTTTAAAGCGTAGAACAAACTATGGGGCAATCAAAGTTATGGTTGCCCCAAACTTTTCAAAATGCGCTATCATAAATTTTTTACTAATCTCTCACGTCCCTCACCTCAACCAAAATACAGTCCTCGCCTATCTTAGTAATCTTACAGAACGGAATAACAAGTTCTTCATCGCTACGCAGCAGACCAAAAAAACGGCATGGACCTGGAACTATAATAGCCTCAATCTTGCCTGTTTTATCTTCAATCTCCAAGTCGCATACATTACCAAGTTTAGCACCGTCGCAAAGGTTTATTGCCTCCTTGCTCTTCTGTTCGCAGAATGTCATCATACCTTTTCCCTCACCTCCCTTTTCGCAAAATGTTTCAAAGCCATCAAGCATATCAAAAACCTTCTTAATTTTTTATCAAACCCCAAGAGATTTGGACTATATTATGCCCCTTGTGCTCTAAATTTGATTGATTTTTTTATTTCCAAACTATATTATTGATGATAGTAGAAATTTGGAGTGTAAATGCGGATACTAAAATACGAAAATTACATGGATTTAGCGTTACAGCAGGCAAAAATCGCCTACGATTCGGGCGAAATTCCTGTTGGAGCAATAATCGTGTACGAAAATGAAGTAATTTCTTTTGCTCATAACGAAATAGAAAGCAGAAAATCTGCAAGCGCTCATGCGGAATTGCTTGCACTTGAAAAGGCGAATAATCTGCTTGGTTCAAGGGTTTTAGAAAAATGCACCCTGTTTTCAACCTTAGAGCCTTGTGGAATGTGTGCAGGCGCAATAGCCAACTACCGCATAAGTACGCTTGTGTTCGGGGCGTATGACGAACGCTTTGGCTGTGCGTTTTCAAGGCTGAACCTACTAAAGCTGATGCGGGCAAACACAAGGGTAATAGGCGGAGTAAAAGAGCAAGAATGTAGCGAGCTACTGCTTTCGTTTTTTCAAACGCTCAGAAAGTGAGTTTGCCTAAACACAGTTCTTGGTATATAATAAGTCAAAAATAAGGGGGAATATATGTATTTTGAAATAAACGAAATACCCCGAAACGAAAAGCAAGACATAGTTGCCATTTTGATTGCTGTTTTAATAGTTGCGGTAATCGAAATCGTTGCTGTTAAATTAGCTACATTAGCGCCTGTGGTAGCCATGGTGATGCAGGCTTTAATCGTGCTTATGATAGTGTATTTGGCGATTAGGTTCTACAAAACAAAGCTAAAAGCATATAGATATAGTTTTTTTACAGGCGAAGAGCTATCAGAGCAGGAGCAGGAGAAAATTGCTACTGAGTTTGGAATCTCCATTGAATCGTTAAAAAACCTACTTGAAACCTACCCCAAAAACACGCTTGTTATTGAAAGCTATGTTGGCGGAGTGGCAAACATTCTAATAGAGATTGCGCCTGATGAGCTTAAAGGCTTGTATGAGGGCGATTATAAATGCAAAAAAACGCTTGTGGCGACTATTACTCCCAAAGATTCAAAGAAGCTGGTGTATGGCGAAAACCAATGCGTAATGATTTCCCCAAGCGACAAGCTACTACGCTACATAGCCGCCACTATTGACTTTAAGGGCTAATAAATGTTAGACTATTTTGGTTTGAACGACCACGTGGTTCTGAAAAAGAAGCATGCCTGCGGTGGGAACGAATGGGTTATAGTTCGTGTCGGCTGCGACATAAAAATAAAATGCGTACAATGCAATCGTATAATTATGCTCGATAGGCAGGACTTTTTGAAGTCGGCTAAAAAGCTAATTAAAACAGAGCATGAGAAAGAGTAATTATGCAAAGGTATTTTAGAAGTATGAGATTAAAATCAAGGCTTTCTTCCGCCGCTATGGGGAAACACAAAAACGAAAAATCCTACAAGGTTGCTGACTACACCGACTTTATTATCACATTGCTAATGGTTGTGATTGCGGTGTTTGCACTTCGTATGTTCATATTTGAGCCTATAAAGGTTGACGGCGTTTCTATGCAGCCCACACTTATCGACACCGAAAATATGCTTGTGGAAAAGGTTTCGTATTGGTTTTCTACACCCGAGCGTGGCGATATTATAATCTGCTATTTTCCGAACAGAGCTGACCCCAACGAAACATTCGTAAAAAGGATTATTGGCTTGCCCGGTGAAACGATTTCAGTTAAAGAGGGTGCAGTTTACATCAATGGCGAAAAGTTAGACGAAAGCGAGTATTGGTTGGGGCATATCAACGGCAATTTCCCCGAATACGAAATTCCAGACGGTGAGGTATTCGTAATGGGCGACAACCGAAACAACAGTGGCGACAGCAGACTAAAAGAGGTTGGCTCTATTCCCATTAAGCGAATTGTGGGTCATGTGCTGGGGGTTATATCTCCTATAAAGAATCTTCGTGAGGTTAATTGTATAAATGATTTGCCTTTCTGAGAATAAGAAAATAAAGCTGATTTCAACAGGCGGAACTATTGCTTGCGTTCCTACCGAGCAGGGGCTTGCTCCCGGCTTGAGTGCGCTCGAAATGCTGCGAATAATCGAGGCGGATACAGACTCTATTGATTGCCTTGACCTATTCAGCATGGATTCATCGAATATTCAGCCCGAGGAATGGCAAATAATCGCCAACGAAATTCTAAGAAGCATAAACACAAAGGAGTATGCAGGAATAGTTGTAACGCATGGAACGGACACAATGGCATACACCGCTTCCATACTTTCGTTTATGTTGCGTGGCACGGATATTCCGATTGTGATTACAGGCGCACAGCTTCCCATTATTAACGAGGATTCAGACGGCAGAATCAACCTTTACGACTCAATTATAGCCGCACAGGGCTTGAAAGCAGGCGTGTATATCTGCTTTGGCGGAGATGTAATATTAGGCTGTAGAGCGGTAAAAACAAGAACGGTTTCATATTATGCATTTGAATCGATAAATCTTCCTAAAATTGCAGAGATAAAAAACAGGCAAATAATTTTTATAAGCGAATATACTCTTAAAAGCAATGGCGAAACGCCTATCTCCGATGCGATAAACCCAAATGTTGCGCTGATAAAGCTAATACCTGGCATGAGTGCGGATTTCATAAAATGCTCGCTTTCGTGCAATCTTTTGGGAGTTGTAGTTGAGGGCTTTGGCTTAGGCGGAGTTCATAACATAAGGCGAGACCATAACGAAGCGCTTGAGTTTTTAATGAAAAACGGAGTTTGCGTTGTGCTAACCTCGCAATGTCTTTACGAAACATCTGCTTTGGATGTGTACGCAGTTAGCAGACGGCTTTTGAATGCAGGTGCGATTTCCGCTCACGATATGACGACCGAAGCGGCAGTTACAAAGCTAATGTGGGCTTTGGGCGCAACTTCTCCATTGCCAACCGAACAGAGAATTGAGAAGGTGAACGAGATTTTCTCTACGAATTTCTGCGGCGAAATTACTTTATAAAGGGGAATAATGTGATAAAGCTAATCCTAATAGGTGCAAATGGTAAGATGGGTCAAGCGATAGCAACCGCTGTGAAGAATAACGCAAATGAGTTTTCAATCGTTGCAGGCGTTTCTTCAAGCGATGTTAAATTTGATTTTCCCACATACAAAAGTATCGAGGAAATCATAGAAAAAGCTGATGCTGTAATAGATTTTACCCGTCCCAAAGCCATATACAGCGTTTTGCCCTATTGCAAGGAGAAAAAAATTCCCTATATAATCGGTACAACAGGCTTTTCCGAAGAGGATAAGCGTTTTATAGATACTTATGCAAATAGCGTTCCTATTTTTATTTCTGGAAATATGTCCTTGGGTGTGAATTTGCAGCTACAGCTTGTAAAATCTGCCGCCGCAACGCTTGGAGTTGGCTTTGAGCCTGAAATAGTAGAAAAGCACCATCACTTAAAGGTTGATGCCCCAAGCGGAACAGCGCTTATGTTGGCAGATGCAATAAGCTCAAAATACCCCGAGGGCAAGAAATACACCTACGGCAGATACACGAAAACTGAACGCAGAAAGCAAAGCGAGCTGGGTATTCACTCGGTTCGTGGCGGCACTATCGTGGGCGAGCATGAGGTATATTTTATAGGAACAGACGAGATTTTAGAAATCAATCACAAAGCATATTCAAAGCAGGTTTTTGCATTGGGCGGCTTGAGGGCTGCTAAGTTTATGGTGTCTATGCAGGCAGGGCTTTACAGTATGCAGGATATTGTGTTGGAAAACGAGGTTTTATCGAACCTTTATGTAACAGACGAGCAAGCCCTGATAGAGATTTCCAACCTTAACGACACCAAAAACGGGATATGCCATGTATTTTTAGCACTGTCAAACGCATCAGTTTTTGTGGATATGATAAGTCAAGCAGGTTTGGGCAGGGTTAGCTTAACGGTTCGAAACAAACAGCTTTACGAGGCATTAAACGCTTTGAGCTCGCTTAAAAACACTCATAAGGATATGAAAATCGTTGAGTATGACGACATCACGAAGTTGACAGTAGAGGGTGTTGGAATGGAAATGCGTCATGGCATAGCGGCACAGGTTTTTGAAGTTTTGAACCATGCAGGAATAGAGCCTTTGATTGTTACCACAAGCGAAACCAAAATTGCGGTTGGAATCATATCTGAGTTTGTACCCATTGCTGTAAATGCGATTGCCGAAAATTTAGATTTGTAATACAATGCGAAAAACAGCAAAACACAGCATCCACTAACAGCTAATTGCTAAAACTACGGAAGGACAGCAAAATCCTCCCCTACATTTTTGACTAAGCACTGAGTTCTGAAATACTAATCAATGCCATAAGTTTGATTTTACGTTACAATAAAATTCAAAAACAAACCTATTGAATAAAACTATTGCGCCATTATAAAAAGTGTGATAAAATAAAGTAGAATAATATAATATTTGGTAATATTACCAAGGGTGCGCATGAAAAGTTTTACTCAAAAATCATTTATTATGTTGGTATGTTTCGTGCTGACTGTTTTTTTGTTGCCTAAAATTTCATTCGCAAAGGGTATTATTGAAAATCAAGACCCCATTTTCCGTGATTACATTACCATAGGCGGAGTTGTTCTGCTCGCTTTAATCGTATTTGGCTTTATCGTTTCTAACAACATTTTAAGAATAAGGGCATTAAACCTTGAAAACGAGTCCATGCAAAGGCGTATTTCAAACTACGAGGTAGCAAACAAGGTATTTGGCAGCATTTTCTTTGAGTGTAGCCACGAAACAAACGAGTTGACATTCGATGAGAATTACGAAGCTATTTTGGGCAAAATGCCGCACTACAAAAAGCTAAGCGAATTTGGTCAAACCAACCCCAATATTTTTCCAGACGACTTAATGAACATAGCTCGCTTTGCACAAAACCTACTAAAAGGCGCAAAGTATTCTTCTGCTGAATACCGCTTTATTATGCCCAACGGCTCGCTTGTATGGCACAAAATCGAGGCGCAAACCTTCTTTGAACTAAACGGAAAGCCGGTAAGCATTGTAGGTAGAATAATAAACATTAACAACCAAAAACTTGAGATGCTAAGGTTGCAGCAAATAGCTTCAAGCGATTCACTAACTGGGCTGTTATCCAACCGCCCTGCGAAAGCCGCTATAAGTGAGTTTCTGCAATATGAGGGGAAACAGGGTACACACGCACTATATTTATTGGATTTAGATAATTTCCATGATGTAAACTATGCCGTAGGACATATTGCAGGCGATAGCATTTTAAGTTTAATTGCAGAAAGGCTAAAGGCACAGTTCAGCGATAATGATATTGTCGCACGATTAGGCGGTGATGAGTTTATAGTTCTGCAAAAAAATGTAGGAGAAAAAAGCAAAATCAAAGCCAAGGCGGATAAGGTTTTGGAAGTGCTTACC
>JAAZFD010000256.1 GCA_012511925.1 Clostridiales bacterium | reverse complement strand
TATCATAGAATAAACCCATATAGTTCAAGCGTGATAGCAATGCCGCTACAGAAAACAGCACAATAAAAACAATTACCGTTTTGTTTTTCGTAAAAACAAGCTCTCCTTTATGGTCTTTGTTTTCAACTGCTACTTGTTGAATTGGCATTTCCGTACCGCATTGGTCGCAAAACTTATCTTCCGTCTCATTTCCGCAATTAGGACAAAAATTCATAAAAATACTCCTTTGACTGTTTACAAAGGAGTATATAATAAGATGTTTAATTTGTCAACTTATTACAAAATAATGCTCTACATACTTTCTTCCCGCAAAGTTTCATTCGCCCCATTCTTCAAAAACGAATTATTGATTTGAATAGAAATATCCACGCCGTTTTCACGCTCGTTTTGTACCACTTCAACATCAAGTCCTGCGTTCCTAAGATGCGAAATTGCATCGTTCATAGTGTTCATAAAAAAGCGATAATCACGCATTACACGAATTATAACGGGACGGCGGCGCACACCCTCGGTACCCGTAGTGTCGAGAGTTTTTGAAATCATTCGCTCGGTTTCTTTGACAGACAGCCCTTTTTCGGCAATCGTTTCAACCGCTTCAAGCTGTGCTTCCTCGTCTTTTAATCTGAAAATTTCACGCGCATGGCGTTCGGAAAGTCCTGCTTCGTAAAGTGCCTGCGAAACATCGGGTGCAAGTTTAAGTAACCTTAGCTTGTTTGCGATTCCCGACTGACTTTTGCCAAGCCTAATCGCCAACTGCTCTTGTGTTAGCGAGTAATTTTCAATTAAATCAGCATAGCACTTTGCTTCTTCCATGTAGTGCAGGTTTTCACGCTGTAGGTTCTCAATCAGCGCCATAAGTGCGGATTCTTCGGTATCAACGTCGTATTGCACAACACAAGTTACGGTGGAATAGCCAAGCATCTTTACGGCTCTAAGCCTGCGCTCGCCTGCTACGAGTTCGTAAAAATCGTCAACCTTTCGAACGGTTAAAGGCTGAATAAGTCCTACCTGTTGAATCGAGTTTGCAAGCTCTTCTAACGCCTCCTCGTCAAAAATTCGGCGTGGTTGGTTGGGGTTGGGTATTATTTTTTCAACATCGATGTCCTCAAGCGCGCGGGTGGCTTGCGGCACCTTTGATTGTTTAAATAAATCGAATACGGGCATTTGTTCCTCCATGTGTTCAGCATTAAGCTATTCGTATATACTAATTATACAGGTTTTGGCTTGGAAAATAAAGTGTTGATGTGGGTCGAAAAATAATATAAATAGCTCGAATGCTGTCAAAAAAGCTGTTCTGGCAACAAATCCGTAGAAATATATATTTTTATCATGTGTATTGTTGACACGATTCTACAAATATGATAACATTATATCAAATTCGGGGAAAGTTGTATAAATTGAACATATGTTTTCACAATTAGTGAATCGCAATTTATACAATAATACTATATTTTAAGTGCATAAAAGCGCTTGAAAGCGGATTTTGCGTTTGCGACAATTAGCTAACAGAGAGGACAAGCAGAGTGGGCAAGAAAAGAAAGTCATCATTTTTGAGATTGCTTTATATGGTGTTTATTATAGCATTCGTGCTGATAATAGGCGCTTGTTTGCTGTCCCAACGCACTAAGGTTCTAAAAATCGAAAAGGAAATTGCCGAGCAGAAGCAAAAGGCGCAGGAGTTAGAGTTAGAAAAAAACCGCTTGAGGTTTTTAGCCTCTTATGCCGAGTGCGAGGGGTTTAGTAGGGATATTATTAGAAACAAGTTAGGCTATGTTTCGCCTTTTGAGGTTTTGTTTGCGTTTGAGTGAAAATGTAGGTGCGACACTCTTGTGTGCGCCCGTCCACTTACCGACAGTCTGAAAGCCGCAGGGCTTTTTTTGTTGGCGAAAACGCAATCAGCATTTGCCTTTTTGCCTAATCCGTATTATAATACCAACTTGACTAAGGAGGTACGAATATGTTTGCATTAAGCACTTGTTTGCCATGCGTTGGCGATAGGG
>JAAZFD010000255.1 GCA_012511925.1 Clostridiales bacterium | reverse complement strand
GGAGAAACCCTACTCCAAATGCGATTGTTGCATAAAGTAACGGCTAAGCCCCCGGGAACGATTGAGTGGGAGTGAGGGGAGAAACCCTACTCCAAATGCGATTGTTGCATAAAGTTACGGCTAAGCCCCCGGGAACGATTGAGTGGGAGTGAGACTTATAATTGGTGTTCTGTTAGAAAAAAACGGAACGCCTTTTTTTGAAAAGGGATTTAGTAAGAAAAGCACGAAAGGATAAAACAATGGCAGAATTATTTACAACAAACCCCGAAAAGTTATTGGATTTAATTTCAGATGTTTATAAAGGCAGTATACAATTACCTGATTTTCAAAGAGGTTGGGTATGGGATGAAGAGCGTATTCAAAAATTATTGGTGAGTATAATCAAATACTTTCCTATTGGTGCTGTTATGATGCTTAACGCAGGCGGACATAATGCAAATTTTTGTTCGGTAACAGTAAAAAATGTTCCTGTTGTAGACTCAAAACCTAAAAGGCTATTGCTTGACGGACAGCAAAGGCTGACTTCTCTGTATCAGGCATTATATTTTCGAGGTGCAGTTGATACTACAGATTTAAAGAAGAAAGATGTAAAGCGATTCTACTATTTTGACATTCTTGAAATGATAAAAGACGATATTGATGAGGATAATGTTGTAATTATTGCAAATGAGAAAAAGTGTTCAAAGAAAACTGGTACGGTAGAGGCTTACGATTATTCAACTATCGAAAAAGAATGCGAAAACGATGTATTCCCTGCGAATCTTTCACTTGATGTAACTGATATGAATCAATGGGGGCAGGTATACACCAAACAACTAACCGACCCGATTAAAAGCCAAAGATGGAACCTTTTCTTCGCTAAGATGTTGGCAATTAGAAGTTATAACATACCTGTCATTTCTTTGACGGAGGAGAATAAAAAAGAGGCAGTTTGCAGCGTTTTTGAAAACGTCAACACTGGCGGTGTTCCGCTTAATGTTTTTGAATTGCTCACAGCTACTTTTGCATCCGACGGCTTTAGGCTTCGCCATGATTGGGAAGACGAAATTGAACCTTCGTTAAAAAATAATATGCAGGATTACAATAAAGTTTTGCAAAACGTTAGCAATGTTGATTTTTTGCAATCCTTGACATTGTTAGCAACATCAAAACGTTCAGGACAAGCAGTTGCGTGTAAAAGAAAGCATATATTAGACTTAACACTATCCGAGTACAAAGAGAATAGTAAACTAATAAGAGATGGTTATATTGAGGCAGCAAGGTTTCTATTGTTGCAAAACATTTATTCCTATTCTGATTTACCCTATGGCTCACAGTTAGTACCTATGGCAGCCTTTTTTGCAGCATTGGGTTTGAAGGCAACCACAGCAAAAAGCATGGAGAAAATTGCACAATGGTATTGGAATGGTGTGTTTGGTGAAATGTATGGCGGAGCAAATGAAACAAGATTTGTAAAGGACTTCATAGAGGTAATTAGTTGGATACAAGATTCCTCGTCCGACCTGCCAGATACAATTAAAGTAGCTACATTTCGTTCTGATAGACTTGACGAAATGCGTACAAAAAACAGTGCTGCATATAAGGGTGTAGGTGCATTATTGCTACAAAACGGTGCTTGTGATTTTATAAAAGGATATACTATCGACAATATAACAAAGTTTAATAGCGCCAATATTGACATACATCATATATTCCCTCAAGCGTATTGTATTAAGGTGGGCATTTCTGCTGAAAGATACAATTCTATAGTGAATAAAGCACCCATTGCTTTTTCAACAAATAGAAGTATAGGCGGTCATGCACCAAGCGTGTATATACCTAAATATATGGATTCTGAAAATGGCTACGAAAAAACTAATGAGCTGCTTGAATCACAATTAGTGAACCCCGAGTTGATTCGTCAAGATAATTTTGAAGACTATTATGCAGAGCGTAAGGAAAAACTTGTTGCCTTAATTGAAAAAGTAATGGGAAAGAAAGCTGTAGGCCCAGAGCAGGATTAGTTCTCAGTATAAAAATCATGCACAAGCAGGGTCAAGCCCCCTCTTTGCATTTTCCCTCTTTTATGCTAAAATATATCTAAATAAAATTTTTGGAGGTAATTTATGTCATGCTACTACATAATTGGCGTTAGAATGGACAACAGGGTTTCAAACGCAGTAAATTTTCAAGAGGTGCTAACCAAAAACGGTTGCAGCATTAAGGCACGTTTAGGTTTGCACGAAACAAGCGAACACTCTTGCTCGGGCGATGGGCTAATCGTTCTTCAGCCTTGCGGCAAAAAAGAGGAAGTTGAAAAGCTGGTTGTTGAGCTTAATGGGCTTGAGGGTGTAACGGCAAAGCTGATTGATTTGAATTGAGGGTTTACTATTACAGGTGTTATGCTCAAACAATCATATAACACAAAGCTAACCGCTAAATAGCAGTTATCTCAGAGTGTCTAAAAAGTGCCAGCGGGTGAACACAAGAGTGTCGTTCCCCTACGACTTTTGGAGTGTTGTTTGGGTTTAGCAACGGTTTTCATACCCTGTTTTCGCATATTTCAGCTGTTTCCGATTAAAAATATGCGGGCTTAGTTGGTTCAATCTTTTTTCCTGATTTGCAAATGGGTTTTTCCACAGCCAAAGCTAACCGCTAAATAGCAGTTAGCTTTTTAGTTTGTGTTTTTATTTGATACCTTTTTTGTGGTTCCTGTTGCCACTTTTCTTTGAGTTTATACTCGAATCGTTGGCGATGCCTTTTATTATGATGTTTATCGAAGATATAGTTATCCCATCTTTATCTTTCACATTTATAGCAACCGGTCCAATAGACATTGCTGTTGCTTTTACCTTTAGCCTGTTTGTGTTTTTAAAATCAATTGCATTCGAAGGAGTTGCCCCCCAAAAAATCTTGGTCTTTTTATCGACTCCAGTTAACTCCAAATCGAACTTTCCGCCCACAAGTATTTGAAGCGGGTCGTAGTTAATCATTGGCCTGGAAGAGAGTTCATCAGAGACGGCAACGGAATTTGGATTAAGCGAATTATTGTTGTCAATAGTGTTACCAAAATTTTCACATACAAAGGAGTCATTAACGACACTGACCTGTTCTTGAGTATGTGCAGGTAGCGTGGTATCGCCTTTCATATTCTTTGATTTAGGGGAAAAAATGCTTTTATTTGGCTTTTTTTCGCATACTTCTTGCACAGGATTGTCGTTAGCCTTAATTTGACTTATTACTCCATCGATTTCTTTTGTGGATTTAGGATGATTCTTTTTTAGAAAACTAATTGAATCTATCTTTTTTCCTTTATTATCAGTGAATATTTCATTATCATAATCAAGGGCAATACGTACGAAGTATTTAATCAAACTATCATCTACTTTGCAAGATAACAACCTCTGAACATGAATGTTATTTAACACACCTGCAGATGAAAGGTATGCGGAGAAATATATTAGCTCATTGTCCATATACGGTTCGTTTTCGCCAGAAATTAACCAAAATAATATTTTTTTTACGTTGGACAGTTTTACACTTTTTTGTTCGGTGTTGTTCTTATTCAAGAAAAAGATTAGATTCACAGTATTCTCGCCAAAAATTGATAGTTTACAGCAAGCAGAATACAACTCACCGATATATCCTTCTTTCTTTGTGTCTAACCTCATGATAGAGTTCAAATCAATCTCATGTCTATCCGACGGACTATAATCGCTAATGACCCTCATCCACGCAGAAGTGTTTCCGCCAATAATCTCAGCTAAGAATGTTATGAATGAAGGCTTGCTCGCAGAAATATTCTTTTCTTTCAATAACTTAATGTAGTTCGATATATAACATTGCCATGCCACATGCAAAGCATCGTCAATATAGTTATTGAACTCATGCACGATTAATTCATATCTCCCCTTTAGCTCGTCATACCTCTTATAATCAGAATCCTTTACGCATTCATTACTGAATGAAATCTGAAGGTTTTTCCCGATATCCTTCTTGAATATTACTTTATTCTCCTCAAAATAAATTTTAGAAAGCACTTCAAGTGAAGCGTTCATATAACTCGCAAGCGGAGAAATCGGAAGGTTTTTAATACGATCCATTATTTGATCCCGTTCAACCTTTATATTATTATTTTGATACTGCATCACTCGTAATTTGCATGCATCCAAAATTATTTCATCAAACATAACACAAAGTCGTTCAGCCGCCTTATCATAATCGTTTTTTATGTCTAGATTATTGCTAATACTATCGGCAAAAGTCAAAAGGGCTTTATCCCACGTATCTTGGATTTTAGGGAATAGTTTAAGGATTTTCGAAAGGGGTGTTATTGCATCTGCAAATGTTACAAATGAGTCAGTATTTTCAATGTAAGCACTTATTAGCTCGGGCATATCGTTTTCAATGGTAGCTTCCGCAAACTTTATAACTATATTAGAAAGTATTTCGGTGCGTTGCCCTCCGCCGTTAAGAAGCACCTTATACCGCTCCTCGCATGGCATATCGCTCCAATTATTCTGTAACGCATACAAGTCGCCATAAGCATTGCCATCCATTTTTGAAAAAAGCTCGTTATCGCCATTTCCTTCAATCGTTTCAAAAAGCTCACGGTTGATTGCCTTACGGGCCTGTGTATCTTTTTCTGTGTAAAAGTTAATGAAGTCAAGAGTGGTTTTCGTAAAACGTGAGTTGCTAATAACAGTTTCGAGCGCCTCTGTGCAGTCTGATAAATTAAGTGTCAATATCGCCTCTGCTGCATATTTTGAACGCTGACTTTCAGGGAAAAAACAAAGGCTAACAAACTCTGGCACAGAAGTATTCGGGGTTGGGAACGTAATAAAGCCGGAAAAAGCCCTCAATGCATAAGGCATCGCTAAATAAATTGACTTGATTACTTGATTAACCTTGTTATCAAAATCTTCATCAGGCAAACAAATAAACAATGGTTTTGAGCGATTTATCCATCGTGCAAAGCAACCAACAATTATCGTGTTTAAAATATTATTGTCTATTGTTAGTGAGGGCAACACTGGCATTTCATGAATTTGCGTAGGAACGGTTCTACTTACGATTTCGCTTTCATTTGCAAAACGAAACCCAAGAAGTATGTCCAAATTTTCGTCAAAAAACTGCTCGGGGTTAAGTTTATCTATTTCGGCATGGATGCAACAAGCCCTGGCTTGGGATGTCAGCTCAGTTTGGGGCATTGCACAGGCACGCATATAACAAGACTGTCTACCCCTGATGCGTACCAAAGCGAATCCCCTTTTTAATCTAAACTCGTTGTTGTGGAAATGCTCCATAACAACACGCTTATACTCTTCAGGGAACTCCAAATACCCCTCTGGGGTTATATTAGTGTCCGTACCAGAGATATTTGCTTTCATAAAGATATACTTATCTATCATTTGTTGCTACCCTCCTAAACAATGAACGCAAAAAACCCTTTGGCTTCTCTTCTTCATAATCGGTAGCAATTTGAGTATCTTGACTCCCTATTGCACCCATAACAGCCAATGTCCAATAAAAAGGCAGCCTCGACCTAAAAG
>JAAZFD010000254.1 GCA_012511925.1 Clostridiales bacterium | reverse complement strand
TCGTAAATGCGGGAATCAAAATTGCCGCCAAGACACCAATGACAGCGATAACGATAATAAGCTCTACGATTGTAAAAGCACGTTTGTTGTTAAGTTTTTTCATAAAAAACTCCTTCATTCGTTAATTATTGATTGCTTTGTAAATTTAGCTCAAAAATAGAACATTACACAAAGCAGCGCATAAATATTACTACTTTTAGGTGAGATTGTCAACATTATTTTATACTTATTCACGAATAAAAAGTATATTTTTAAATATATTTATTTATTAAGCAAAGAACCCAGACTATTTAATGTGGACAGGCGCACACACAATAAAAGACGGGCATACTAATGCCCGTCGAGTTTTTGAAATGTATCTTTATACTTCCCTACTCTTAAAGTGGAGATATATTTTAGAGATTAATCCTTCATTACACCGCTTGAAGGGCTTTCATCCCTCCAAAGCCTTTCCATAGTGTAATAAACACGCTCTTCGGGGTGGAAAATATGCACAAGTATTGAGCCTAAGTCGCATACAATCCAGCGACCTTGCTCATAGCCGTCATGTCTTAGATAGCTTCAAATACAATAAAAAACGGGCAAACAATACCCGTCTTACTTAGATTTGATTTTTATGCTAACCTACTGTTTCAAGCAGGGTAAAATATTTTTTGCTTAATCTTTCATCTCACCGCTTGAAAGGCTTTCATCCCTCCAAAGCCTTTCCATATTGTAATAAACACGCTCTTCGGGGTGAAAGATATGAACCAAGATTGAGCCTAAGTCGCAAACTATCCAGCGACCCTGCTCATAGCCGTCATTTCTTAATATAGTCAGCTTCAGCTCGGCTAAATGCTCTTCCAAATGGTCGCATAGCGATTTCACGTGTGAGGGGGTTTTTCCGCTGCAAATTATAAAATAATCAGCGATAACCGTTCTGTCGCCAACGTGCAAAAGCGTTATGTCGTCTGCGGCATTTTCCTCTAAAATTGCGCATAGTGCCTTTGCTTGCTCTAAAATTACTTCGTTTACACTCTTTGTCATAAATGACCTCCTATTATTCGTTATTTAATATGTAATCTCTCGCTTCGATTGTTCCCGGGTGTAGCTTTTTGTTGGAGTTTTTTAGATTGTTTATGGCGAAATCCATACAGACAATCATACCCTCGTTTAGACTGCGCTTTGCTGCCGCCCTAAGTCCCTCAACACCTAAAAAATCGCGCTGCGCCTCAATTTTGTCTGCTATGTAGGTAATCTTTTCTACATCCGTCATAGCGTTGTGGCATAATGTGTGTGAGCGAATTGCGCTTAGTATTTCCTCGTCGTCAATTCCGTATCGCACCTTCGCCATATGAGCACCTAACTTTGCATGCAGTAGCCCCCTGTGCTCCATTTCGGATTCATCTATTTCTATGCCATGCTGCATAGCTAATGCTACATAGTCTGCTCCACTTACCTTTTCGCTATCATGTAAGATGGCTGCTAATCTGCATTTTTCAGCGTCTGCTCCGTATCTATCCGCCAAAGCTATTGCACAGCGCATAGTGCTTAACGAATGTATATAGCGCTTGTGGCTAAGCCTTGACTTTAGGTCTTGTGCTATCTCCTGGATTAAAGCGGGCTGATACAGCGCATGCTCGTAAATAAATCGCTCTGCATTATAGGGCAATAGCTCGTCGATAGGCTTGGCTTCGAAAATATTTTTGCGAATTAAAGTTGAGGAAATCGCAGGTCCTGTGAAATCGGGAATAGAAACACTCGTTTCATATTCGTTTTTCAACTCCTCTGCACGAACAAAAAACTCTGCAGTTGTTCCAAAGCCATGCCGCCTTATTGCGATTAGACTCACCATTTTTAATAATTCGCTTGCCCTATGCCAAGTGTGAATGTCGAACAGCCTATCTGCGCCTATGATTAGGCTGATTTTTGCGCTTTTGTACTTAGCCTTCAATTCCATAATCGTATCGAAGGTATAGCTTGTACCGCCACGCAGTAGCTCTAAATCGGACACCTCAATATTGTCATATCCGGGCAAATCCAAAAGCGCTTTGGTAGCCATTTCGTAGCGTAGTGAGGGCAATACATAGTCGGGAATATGCTTATCTGGCGGACTATTTGCAACCATAAGCAAGCATAAATCAAGCGAGTATGTTTTTGAAATTCTTTTTGCGGTACGCAAATGCCCATAATGTATGGGATTAAAGGTGCCGCCAAAAACGCCGATATGCATAACTATCCTTTCAATGCGCTTTCCAATAGCTTTGGAATTATTGACCTAATTATAATGCAAAAATTAAGTAAATGCAATAAGCCATATTTATTCCCAGAGCTTTTCGGGGTAAATTCCTTGGGCTTTATATTCTGCAATAGCCTGCATTAAAGCGGGACGGTCCTCTGCATAGGTTACACCATGCCAACGGTCTGGCGTTCTAATAACTTCAACCTTTGCTCGGCTGTTAGTAACCGCACGCCTTACCGCTTCGGGTAAATAGTCCTCACATTTTAGAGGGTTTTTCTCTATATTTTCGGATAGGAATTTAGGGAAGCTCTCCTCTAATTCTTTAAGCATACCCGAATTAAAGCCCCACATATTCATAGAAACCATACTGCCCTTGGGTATTGTGTGATAATTTACTTCGTCCTCTGTGTATGCCGCATCATTAGCTATCAGCTTTATCTTTGTACGCTCTCTAATGTCGGTTAGATTGCTGTTTTCGTCAACAACGCAAACACCTCTTGAAACATGCCCATGCGCTGTTAATG
>JAAZFD010000253.1 GCA_012511925.1 Clostridiales bacterium | reverse complement strand
TCGAGTTAGATGAAGATATTGAAGAAACAGAGGACAGCAAATTTGTTGAGGAAATAGACGAAGCTGAAGAAATAGACGAAACAGACAAAAAAGATGAAAAAGACGAAATTGCAGAGGACAGCGAAGTTGTTGAAGATACAGAAGAAACAGAAGAAACAGAAGGAATAGACGAAACCGCAGAAATAGAACCTAACGATATAGTTGAGGACACTGAAAGCATAGACGAAGTCGCAGAGGACAATGAAGAAATAGACAAAAGCATAGATGAAACCGCGGGAGTAAATGCAACCGAAAACATAACTGAACTAACAGAAGAAAATGAGGTCGTTGAAGAAATACAAGAGAATAATGATAGCGATAAACTCAACACTAAAGAAGCGGAAAATAAAAATACGCAGTCATTGGAAGAGCGCATCGATAAATTATCTTCAAAAGAAGAGATAGATGCTTTAGACGAAGAATCATCCGATAATCTGAATGAGTCAATTCAAAAGCAGAAGCAAATTGAAGCGGAGTTATCAAAAAAATTCGAAACATTAGCGACAAAAGAAGTAGGTAGCAATGAATATAAAGCATCACTAAGGGAGTTCAACGCACTTATCAAAGAGAAGAATGATTTAGATGACCACATTAGCGAATTATCTAGGCAACAGACAACTGTTCACAACAAGAGAATGGAGCTAAGGCAGGCTCAACTGGAAAAAGGTGCCGAAGCGGTGTCTAAGTCTGGATTATTGCGTATGCAAGCAGATGAGTTAAAAACTCGATTTGAAAACAGTTACTATACAGATAGGGTAAACAAAGGTGATTTACGCTACATTAAAGACGATAATACTCGTGTGATGAAAGAACTAAAATCCGAGCAAGATTCAATCAAGTTAGCCATGGACGCAAAGATGGACGAAATCACCGATTATGTTTGTGCTAACAATATGAGCCCTTACGATACAGCGAATGACCAACACTACCAAAGGCTTTCAAATGAATTCACTCTGATGAAAGACTCTTATGAAGATGTAAAATACTCTATAGCAAACTTAGATGGCAACAACGCAAGTATTTCTGAAGTATTAGGAGAGCAATATGCTTTACGAAGCCCTGTACGCTCTCCGATTAAAGAGGTTAACGATGGCAGTGATGACCCAACTTCCACTAATTATTTTTTCGACGAAGCAAAGGCGAACGAAGTTGAGGGCGATTTCAACCAGGAAAGTTGGGAAAAGTCAAGCACCGCAGATAGAGAAAAAGCGGTAAACAAACTTGCAGAATACAATGCGGAAATCCTTGGAATAGAGGAAAAACCGAGAATAGTTTTTTACAATGACAAAGACCCCGGAGTTTGTGTAAGCTATTCAGATAAACACAATATTATTTATGTTAACAAACGGAATATGCAAAATGGTGGAGAAACTGCCAATACGCTTTCCCATGAGTATCGCCATGCTTATCAGAATCAAAGGGCTGGTGAGCTGCAAAATATTCGTGATTTAGACTACAAGAATGGTTTAGGAGAAAACTATATTGATGCTGCTGATGATTACCAAAAATACCATAATCAGTTTGTAGAGCGTGATGCCCGAGCTTATGCTGATTCAGTTAACAACAAGTTGATTGAAGTAAATAATAGGCAGTTTACATATAAAGCAAATAGAGACACAGACGAATCGCTTCTTGTAGATGAAATAAAGCAACAATCTGAGGTTCCGAAAATAAATAAATCGGAGAAAACGTTTATAACAAATTCGGGAGAACGCATTTCATACAAAGGAGCGGCAGAAAATATTACTTCAAAAGCACAAGAATATCTGACTTCAATGAATATCGACAAGCATAAAAGCGAAGAAATTATCAGCGATTTATCTTTTAGGATTCATAGACAGCAAATTGCATCAGAGGCAAGAGTGTCTGGCGACCACGGGATAAGACATATTTATGGCAATTTTGAGCGAAGCGAAAACTATCTTGCCACAAGAAATGATGTAACAGATGAACAAAAATTTGCCGTCTTAGTAGCACAAGTGTATCACGACGATGGTTACACAAAATATCAAAAAGGTTTTTTGGATAGCGATTATGATGATATTACGCATGACGAGGAGAGCCTACGGATATGGAGAGAAAACCAGTCGCTTTATGAAGGTGTTATTAGTAAAGAATCGACGGATTCTATTAGTGTTGCAATAGGCGAGCATAATTCTTCCGCTGAAACTAACGTAACTGAAAACACTGATGCTAACAAGGATGTTATTGTTGCGACGGTTCATATCAGCGACAAGTTGGCGCTTAGTCAACGAGAAAAGTTTCCAGAACTGTTTCAAAGCGACCGCAGGCTTACCGAACTAACACAAAGGATGAACAACTTAAACTCCGCTGTTCTAAAAAATCCAGATTTAGAGTTTTACACAGACAAGGGTGAATTAACACAAGCCGGAATAGAGTTGCGGGAGAAGTATCAAAATGTTATTATTAACCACATAGAGACGCAGGGATATTCCCAAGAACACGAAACGAGACTAAAAGAGGCTGTACAGAAAGATGTTGCACTTGATTCGGGTAAGTTCTTTTCGGGTATGAATAGCATATACTGTCCTTCTGATTGTATTAGCTATAACAATGAAACCCACGAAAGCGAAATAAAGGTGTATAGTATTAAAAATGGTGTTAGCAGCGAAGAAAAACAGATTGAAAAGATGTTCAAAGACTTCTTGCCTAAGCGTGATGGTGAAAGCGACAATGCGTATTCGAGTCGAATTACCCAATGTGTCAATGCTGCCAAAAGCGCAGAAGGATGTCGGTTAGAGGATAGAGGGCTTACTTTTAGAATAGAAGCTATTACTGACAGCGAAATTCAAGGCTTAGAGTCAAGGCTTTATCAGAAAAACATGGACATGGCTAAAACTAATGAGTCGTTTGAGCGTAGCAAGGGGATTTTAGTAGAGAACAAAAACGAGTTTATCAGAAGCATAGAGTTGCGAAATGCTTCAGACATCAATTATGCAGAATATCAAAACGCATGCAAGATATTTAGTCCTAATAATGCGGTTTCTTATTCGGAATTCAAGTTATTGGATAAAGAAGAAAAAGAACGTGCATTAAAAGATGTTATAACGCAAGGCGTATTAAACGATGTGAAATCAATATTAAACGATTAAAGGAGAGGAAAATGGGTTTAGGCGGAGATTATATCAACCTGATAAATGAGTTGTGGGAAATCGAGGAGTTCAATATGTGGGACCCCCACGAACATGCTGCAATCGCGTATTTACTTGATAAGCTAAAAGGAACGGCAAAATACGATGAAGTGTACAGAAAACTCTTTGAGTTGGCAAAAAGCCGAGAGTCTAATACCTTTGCGTGGTTTGTTTCGCAAGAACTCGTTTCTGCTTATGAAACTGACGAAAGAATTTCAAACGAATCAATGGAAGGCTTCAAACAATGGTTGGATAGGCAGAAGTCTGATTACGATGCAAAAGTTTTGGGCTGCTATGGTTGCATAGATGATTACCTGTTGCCAAAGTGGTTCAATGCGTTATTCGATGCGCTTATGTTTCTTGAAGAAGATAAGCGTAAAAATATGATTATTGAGTATTGCGTACAAGACAGGGAGATGTCTGATGCAAATGCCTTAGAGGCGTATAATGAGCTACTTATTCATACAGATATTCTAAACGAGTTTTACTTTTTCTTAAAGAATAAAAGGTTTAAGGACTTTTTTCCAATCATGGTTGAGGGTATCACAGCAAAGCATCTTACCTCAACAACCTACCTTTCACCGATAGGGGCATTCAATTTTCTCATTTACCTGAGAGAGAAACCGCAAGAGGCCCTTGAAGCACTAAGCAATGGACTGCCAAGGAAGTAACAATGAAAGCAAAGTTCAAAGATTTTATTTCAAAATTATCCGATACTGAAATCGAGAAACTGCTCTATGATTTTCGGGTTTTTATTGACGAGTATAGAGAGATGCTGATTATTGAGCAAGCAAACAGAGTTGTAAGTTATTCAAGTTTCGAACCGGAAGAAAGCGATTTTATAACTGATGAACAAAATGAGTTCGAAGAAACGCCATTGTTAGATTTTATGACGACCGCAAGAATAATGGAAGATATTTCGTTACTTTCCGCCGAAGACACCTTGGCAACACTAAATGGGCTAAAAAACTTAAAAGAACAGGTATCGGTATCGCAGCTTGATTTCGAGATTATTTGCTTCAAAATAGAAGCTTGTGAAGCGCATTTGGGAGAGTTAGCTGAACAAGCGGATATGAATAGCCAAAGAAAAACGCTGGTATGCCATATCTGTGGAGTTGAAGTGGATACAGGAGCATTTTTTTGTGATAACTGTGGCAACAGGCTTTAGCAATTAACTTTTGCATGATGTGCATAGTTAAAAATAAATAATAAAACAATTGGAGGGAAAAATGGCAAGACAAATACTTATTCAAGGCAACAATAGCAAGAATAATACTAAGGTTACGCTCAACCCACGTCAAAGCACGAACACGAGTAAGCAGTTAAGTCAAGACGAAAAGTTGAAGTTAGATAAGTTGTTAAGAAAACCTCGTTCTAAACGATATATGGATGCCATGAGTAAACTGGATGCAGGCGGGCATGTGAGAAATCGTAGCGTTGTAGAGGAAATCATAAAAATGATAAGAAGCGAGTTCCCCGAAGTAGAAATTGAAAGCATTCTTTTGGGTATTGTTGATGTATGCTATCTCGGCGCACCTTATGAAGTTCATACATTAGATATTACTGGCGAAATTATCGAACACTACAAGTCGGGGCAAACCCTTCCTGGGGGATTAGAAAAGGCTCGTAGCATTGCTATGCGTGGAGGTTATGATTTTATCGAAGTGTATATTGATTGCTGTAGAGCTATAAGCTCAAACGGAACTGTATCTGTTATACCTTGTTAAGCTGTTTCGAAAATGGGTAATGAACTTGGATATTTTTCAAATAAAAGAAGACTAACACCCATTTTCCACTTGACACAATTTAATAATATGTGTTATAGTATTCAAGCGTCTTAGGGGCATGATGTAATGGTAACATAGCGGTCTCCAAAACCGTTCTTGAGGGTTCGAGTCCTTCTGCCCCTGCCAAAACAAAAATCCCAGAGTATTCTGGGATTTTTATGTTGTATTCTTCATCATTCATTAGACGAGATTATTATTTTAGCTTTTGGATTTTATTTTGCAGCCGTCTATGATCTTATAGGAACAAGCCATAATAATCGGGTTTGCAGAAAAAACGTGATATAATGAACTCAACAAAAAGAGAGGGGTTAGTCAAAATGACATACGCTGAACTACTTAGAAAAATCAAAACCGCAAGTGCTTGGTACGTTGGTTCATTTATGAGTGAGTTTGTCGAACATTACGACAGATACTGCGATGACCCTGTAGAGAAGGCAAAGTTTATCGAGTACATGTATCAAGAGTACGACGGCGGGAACACTTTTGAGTCCATAAGAACTAAGTGTTATGCTGTGATGTCCATCGTCGAAAATCGTAAAGTTATTGAGGCTTTGGAATATGTGATCAACGGAAATGACAAAAAAATAGAACCAGAAACAAAAACAAACGCACGGGAGTTTTTAAAGGACATTAGAGCCAACAAGGTAAAACTACCTTAGTAATAGAACTTGAGCAAGGGAAGCACATAACAACTGGTTATTAGAGATGCAATAAATTCTCAATATCGTTCATTGTATCAATATACCGTTCCTTCAACACGATAAAAATTCTGTACAACAAGTTTTGTTGCGGTGTATCTTACTTTCAGAAGAAGCCCTTATTACGCTATTGGCTATGCTGCAAATGACACTGTACTTATTATTTTGTGGGTGTTGGCGATGGTTGAAGATGTTTCATATTTGTCCGTTGTTGTGTGCTTTATGGCGTTCCTTGTTAATGACTTTTATGGAAATCTGAATTGGTTCAGAATGGGAGAGCGGCATGCTGAAAGTTTGTAATTGCGAAAACATTCTTTTTCGTTACCTCTTTACCCAAACATTGAAATGGAAAGAAATGTATGATATAATTAGCGTGTAAGCAATATATTTGAGGTGCGTTGTATGAAAAATCATAAACTTTATCTAATGATAATTAGAGGACTCGCTGGAGTGGTTATCGTTACCTCTTTGTTACATTTAATAAAGAACATTTATATTCCTGGGCTATCGCTGATATGTATTTCATTGATTATGGTATTTTTCTTTTTTCAAGAAAAAAGCACAACCAATAACAAAGAGAGAAAGACGTTAGTTTTTATTGGGGGAATTCTTGCTGCGATTATGGGTGTGATGGAAATCGTAGTTGCAATTTTCTGAGAATTGTTTAACTTTCAGAAAGTCAACGCAAAATACTACTCAAAATCAAATCATTACTTGACAATTCTATATATAAGTAGTAACCTATCTTAAATAAACTTAAGGAGGACATTTATGAGATATTGTACAATATGCCGAGCACAAATGCACGATATAGATTTCGCTTGTGCCCAATGCGGATTTTCGGTTAATCAAAATCCAGGGAATCCTAACCAAAACTACAACCCAAACTACAACCAAGGCAATAATCAAGATTACAACCCAAACTACAATCAAGGCTACAACGATGCACCAAGCACAGGCTATGCCGTTTTAGGCTTCTTTATCCCACTTGTTGGTTTGATTTTGTACTTTGTTGAAAAGGATAAAACCCCTCTAAAAGCTAAAAGTGCATTGAAAGGCGCACTATGGGGAATCGGTGTAGGAGTTGTAGTGTCAATCCTTTACTCAATTTTAGCAGCAGCTTTGTTCTCAAACATGTTCCAATTCCTTCCCTATTGATTCGCAAATGCTACGGCTTATAGTGTATTAGGAGATTTTAACAGCTCGCAACTGGAGGCAAGCCTTCTTTTGCGAGTTGCATTATAGGAGTGTAAAATGTTTCAAGACACAAGCAATCTATTTGATTCTGAAATAATACTCAAGCTGCACAGAACAGCAGATGCTATTCCACAACGCAACTGGGTTCCAGCCTACCATTTCAAGATTTACCGTAAATCCGATGATGTGGAAGGTGGCTTTTGCGACCTTAGAATTGGGCATACCGAGGGCACTTTCTATGGTGGGAATATTGGCTACACGGTTTATGAGGCTTATCGGGGGCATCATTTTGCTGGGAAAGCCTGTTTGTTGCTGTTTACGCTCGCAAAAAAGCATGATATGGGTTACGTGTATATAGCCTGTGACCACGATAACTTCGCTTCACGCAAAACCTGTGAATTTGCAGGCGGTGAATTAGAGGGCATATTCGACCTGCCGCCGCACAATGAAATGTATTTGGAAGGTGATAAACGAAAATGTGTTTTTCGGTTTATCCTTTAAAAAGAGCTTACTTCAAACCGGCTTTGTACAATAATTCTTCAATTATAACCCTATATTTTAGTATATGCGGCTTAATATCCTGTTGAGTTGAATTATACCAAATCTTATGGGCAGAATAGTTTCCGAGATCCTTGAATAGCGCCATATCCTTACGCGTGTTCGCAGACAGAGTTAATGTGTCATTTTGCTCCGCATTTTTCAGTATTTTGTCAAGTGATGAGTACCGTCCATTATTTTCAGTGATTTCGTCGTCTACTTGGAATTTTTGATAAGAGAGCACTAGCAATCCTTCTAATAACCGTCGCATCATTACTGCTGTGCAATCAAATAGATTATTTTCGTAACTGGCATTGATCTGTTTGCATAGAGATTGAAAATTAGGAGAGAGATTTTCAAAAATCGCAGTTGGAAGAATCGTACCGTCTTGCTCAATGCTGATACTGTCTTTATCTCTCATATCGTTTATTTCCTCAATCCAGCTTTCCAAGGTATTTGTCCATTGCGACCAACTTCGGGACAGTTTACAAATCCTATTTATTTCGGTCTGCAAATCTTTCAAAATCCCATTATCTGTCCAACCCAATTCCCTCAAACCTAATATGTATCTTGTAAGAAGATCATTCGCTTTGCAATCATCCCAATATGAATAAGAATTTTTGCATTTGTGCTTAATATGTGCTACTTCTTGATCGATAGGGCTTTGCGATCTGTTATAAGCTATACCTGCAAGTTTGTCAACAAATTCGCAAACTGATTCTCTAGATAATACCCCTTTTTCGTCATATCGAAAGTATTGTTTAACTCCAATATCAATGCATTCTAACAATAACTCATATTCATACTTTCTAATGATTTGTGCCAATTGTGCCTTGCCACTCTCGTTAAGACGATAAGGTGCAATTTTTTCATCTATAATGGTTTCTATCTTTTTACGTGCCATTTTTCCTCACTTAATTTGCCTCTACCAAAGATTTGGATAATACCGTAAACACATAATAAATGATATAGAGAAGCTTGTCAATTACTGTGTAAAAAAAAGGCGTTTCCGCCCTTTTTATTTTCAACCTTTTAATACTCTGACAAAACCCTTTTTGCCTTTTTTTATAATAACTCCATCGCTTAGCTTGCTCTCAGCAATCGTTTCTGTTACCGACTCTACCTTAACATCGTCAACGCTAACTGCGCCGTCCTCAATCATGCGGCGAGCATCCGACTTACTCTTGCACAGTTTACCCATGCAAAGCAAATCTACAACACGCAAGCCGGTTTCGTCGATGTCGGAATCCGTCAAACTCAAAGTCGGCATATTGGATATATCGCCACCGCCTGAGAACAGTGCCCTTGCAGCTTCCTGTGCCTTTTGTGCTTCCTCTGTTCCATGCACCTGCTCTGTTAATGTGAACGCCAACACGCTTTTTGCTTCGTTTAGTGCCGAACCCGTAACGCTGCAAAGCTCGTTTATTTGCTCCATAGGCAAGAATGTAAGCATAGACAAGCACATTTTCACGTCTGCATCGTCAACATTTCGCCAGTATTGATAGAAATCAAACACAGGGCATTTATTCTTGTCAAGCCATAGTGCACCCTTTTCTGTCTTGCCCATCTTTTTGCCCTCTTTTGTTGTTAAAAGTGCAGTAGTGAAGCAATAAGCATTCTTGCGCTCTTTTTTTCGAATCAAATCCATGCCGCCAAGCATATTAGACCATTGGTCGTCGCCGCCCACCTGGATTGTGCAGTTGTATTTGCGGTTCAGCTCTAAAAAGTCGTAGCTTTGCATAAGCATATAGCTCATCTCAAAGAAAGACAGACCGCCCTCAAGCCTTTGCTTGTAGCATTCTGCAGCAAGCATGTGGTTTACGGAAAAATGCACACCAATATCACGCATAAAATCAAGGAAATTCAAGCTCCTAATCCAATCGCCATTGTTCACGAGAATGGCTTTATCATCGGAAAAATCAAGAATTCTGCTCATCTGTGCCTTGAAGTTTGCAGCGTTTTGGTCTAACTCTTGTGTTGTCAACATTCTGCGCATATCCGACTTGCCCGAGGGGTCGCCAATCATGGCAGTTCCTCCGCCCAATAACGCTATGGGCTTATGCCCAGCATGCTGCATGTGCGCCATAACCACCAACGGCACGTAATGCCCTATGTGCAGGCTGTCGGCTGTCGGGTCGAACCCTATGTAGAACGTAACAGACTCTTTTTCCAGAAGCTCTTTGATTTCTTCAGGGTGAGACGCTTGTTTTAATATGCCACGCTCTGTTAGTACATCATAAACATTTTTTTTCATTTACTTTTCACTCGCTTTCGTGCGGAATTGCATTGATGATAACATATTTTAATACTTTAAGCAATAAGGCTTTGGTGATTTTGAGTTCGCTGGACTTGCGGATTAGTGGAGAAAAAATCGTGAAGCCTTTTATTGTATTAGTTGAACTACAACCCCCTATTTGATAAAGTGCATAAAAAAACCGCCATTAGCGGTTTATTATTGTTTTAATTTCAGCCCTCACTCACAGCCGACCTATACGCATGACCCGGCAACAGCTCGATTCCCCTTGCTTCAAACAGTTCGCCTATGGTTACAAGCTGATAGCCCTGCTCGATTAGCCAAGGCACTATCTCGCCCACAGCATTGGCGGTTTCGGGGTAAAGGTCGTGCATCAACAAAATTGCACCGTCAAAAACATTGTCCTTGATATGCTGAACGATTTTTTGGCTATCCCTCGTATCCCAATCCCTCGTATCGACAGACCAAAGTATTACAGGGCGTTCGAAAGCGTCCAATGCCGTTTCATCGAAGCTTCCCCATGGCGGACGAATATATTTCGGTCGCTCGCCAATAAGGCTCAGCATAAACTCATCAACTGGTGTAATCTCCTTTCGCACCTCCGTAGCGCTAATACCTTTCAATGCAACCTTATGTGTTTGAGTATGATTGCCTATTTCACATCCCATAGCGTATGCCCTTTCGACTATTGCGCTGTTCCTGCATGCCATATCTCCGACTATGAAGAATGTTGCACGAACGCCATAGCCTTCCAAAATATCAAGAATTCTGGTTGTGCTTGGCGCAGGACCATCATCAAAAGTAAGCGCAATTATTGGCTTTGTCGGGTCAATCGAATTCTGCGGTGAAGGCTTCGGAGTATTTGTAGGAGTGGGCGTACTCGTATCAATGGTAGGCTCGGGCGTAGTGGGTTTGAAAACAGGTGTTGACTGTTCGTCTGTCGGTAACGGTGTGCTACCGCTAACAGGCTTCATCAATGCCAAAACTGAAACAAACGAAACAACAAGACATGCTATTCCAACAATAAAAAAAATGGCTCTTTTATTCATCTGTACCCCCCTTGTCAACTTCCCCCAAGCGATTAGGCTTCATAAGTTCATTTTATTCTTATTATTTTGAAAAGTCAATGTTAAAGGTAACAATAAATGTCAAAGTCGAAAATATATTTTGCGTTCCCATAGTTTCACTTAATAGCCATCAGCACCAAAAAAAGTATGAAATACGGCATCGTGTAGTACATAGTGTTTTTTAAAAAAAGCCGATGTCAAGTAGCCCACCACGCAAACAAGCGCAACAACTGCAAAGGTAGCCAAATCCTTTAGGTTTTTGATTATTTTAACGAGTAGCCCAAGCAATACACAAAGGGATTACCTTTATGCAACCGAGTTTTTACACAATCCCCCAGCAATCAGCGCCAAAAAAAGTATGAAATACGGCATCGTGTAGTACATAGTGTTTCCGAAAAAAGCCGATGCCAAGTAGCCCACCACGCAAACAAGCGCAACAACTGCAAAAGCAGGCAAATCCTTTAAATTTTTTACCATCTGAACTAAAAGTCCAAGCGTTCCGAACATATAGAAAACAAGCCCGGGAATACCGTAAAACAAGGCGACCTGCAAATATTCGTTGTGCGGACGGTCGGTTGGCTCCTTCAAGCCGCTTTTTTGATAATGCGAATCTAACTGCTCTGGTCCGTAACCGAATATCGGACGCTCCCACAGCAGCTTCAAGCCGTAACGCCACAAGCCAAAGCGATATGTTCCAACATCATCTAAGGGCGATTGTCCGCTTACCTCTGAACCCAAAACAGAAATTGTGATTTCTCGTTCTTGAGTTGATTCAGAAGTGCTAAAAACCTTTTTAATATCACGAGTTAAGCTGTCTAAATTCTCTTTTATTACGTTCGTGCCGAGAGTGCTATTCGGATTGATACTAACAAGAACGCTTATCGCAACGAACATTAAAAGCGGAATAACCGAGTAATAGATTTTCTTATTGAAACCTACGGCGAACAGCCAAACCCCCATAGCGAGTGCAAATAGAACTGCCAAATAGCATCCAAGCGTGTCGTTCACAATCAAAGTGTAAAGCATTACCAAGTAAACTATTCCAAAAAGAATCGACATATACCACTTCTTTGATGAAAGCATAAGTCCTGCAGCACAGAGGGTACACATAGTCAAAAAATAGCCTGCATGGTTGGGATTCGCAAATACCCCAGTAACGGATGCGCTTGCAAAGTGTTTCCAAACAAAATTCCATCTAAAATACTGACCCAACATAATAATAACAATCAAAACCGCAACGGATATGAAAAGGTAAAGCAATATGGCTTTCCTCTTAGTATCCTTCAAAATGTAGGTACAAAGGAATATTACAGCATACCTTGCAATCATATAAAAGCCTTCTTTGCGGTAAAGTGTGCCGTCAAATGCGAGCCTGTGATTATCAGATAACAGGGCACAAATGTAAATCCATATAAAAAGCAACCCAAACGAAACTTGCCAAAAGTGCTTTTTTATAAATAACTTCACGCTTTTTATAGGAATTGTATGGATTGCATACTTCAACGCATAGCCCAAGGCAAGCCAAACCAAGTATGCGAACATCAAATTCGTAGATAATCTTAACACATGCTCAAAGCTAAACGGCAGCTTTACTCGAAGCAAAAGCGGCAAATGTGGTAACAAAAAACTCCCGATTATATCGACTACATGAGCAGATAGGAATAAAATCAACAGAATAAATGCAATTTTCTGTGGCAAATCCTTGCCTTTTTCGTTATCGTAAATAAAGGGAAAAACTCCCCTTGTGATTTTTGAGTTGTATAGCTGAACGTAGTAGTTTTGCTCCATTACCTGATTTTAGGTGAAAAAGGGGATTTAGTCAAGGGACGTAAGCGACAAGCACCCCACCAAGTCCCCAGATACACGGGGGAATCTCATAACAAATCTAATAGTTGTTCTTATGTACCACGGACGCGCAATGCGCGCCCCTACATTTGGGTCGAAGTAAACCCAACGGTTACTGCATATTAAGAGTATACTGTAACCTTGCTTTTGCTACTTTTAGCAAAAAGTAGTGGGGGCGTTGGGGGCAAAGCCCCCAAATTACGTTCCTAACGCACCTTTCGAGGCGTAGCCTCGAAAAAGTCTCCAAAACGTTCCCCCCGCGCCTATTTCTTTAACGTAACCACCGTAACGCCTGCATCGCCCTGACCGTAGCTACCCATGCGGTAGGACTGCACACGCTTGTGCGACTTCAAATAGCTTTGAATGCCTGCACGCAATGCGCCTGTACCCTTACCGTGGATAATGTTCACCTCACTAAGCCCTGCGCTGTGTGCATCCTCAATGTAGGCATCGACAACGGGGATAGCCTCGTCAACCAAGCTACCACGAATATCAAGCTCAAGACCAACGCTCTTTGACTGTAAAACAACGCTCGACTTCTCTTTCTTAGGCGCTTTGGGAGCAGCAACACGCAAATCGGATAGCTTAGCGGACAGCTTCATTATTCCAACCTGAAGCTGCACCTCGTTCTTAGAGTCGGGAAGTGTAAGCACAGTTCCAACTTGATTAAGGCTAAGAATTTTTACTGTATCGCCCAAATTTACCTCGGTCAATGGTTCGCCTATATTTTCCGCTTCTTGCGGCGTATCGTGCAAGGACTCCTCCATATTCCGAATATTATCCCTCGCATTCTGAATAGAACGCTCTAACAGCTTCTTATCCTCGGATGAAAGATTTTTAAGCACGCGCAAAGATTTCACCAAAGCCTCCGTTTCACGCTTGGTGTCGGCAACTATACGTTTTGCCTCCTCTTTTGCCTTTTTCTTGTGAGTTTCATACTCCTGCTCGTTCTTTTTACGCTGTGCCTCGGCTTCAGAACGCAAATGCGACAGCTCATGCCTTGTAGCTTCGGCAAGCTCACGCTCACGCTCTGCAATCTTTCGTGCATGGTCGGCACTCGTTATAATGTCCTCAAAATTTATATCCTCTTTTTTTAAGAACACCCTCGCTTTTTCTATGACAGTATCCGAAAGTCCCAAACGCTTTGAAATCTCAAACGCATTAGACTTCCCGGGAATCCCCACGAAAAGCCTGTATGTAGGGCATAGCTTGTTTATGTCGAACTCCATGCTCGCATTCTCCATGCCATCTCTTGAAAGCGCAAACGCCTTTATTTCGCTATAATGCGTGGTGGCAAGAGCTATACAATTTACTTCGTGCAGGGTTTCCAATATACTCATTGCCAATGCCGCGCCCTCAACAGGGTCAGTGCCTGCACCAAGCTCGTCTAATAATATGAGTGAATCTCGGTCGGCTTCTTTCAAAATTCCCACAATGTTTTTCATGTGCGAAGAAAAGGTGGATAGGCTTTGCTCAATGGATTGCTCGTCGCCAATATCGGCAAAAACATTTTGAAAAACCGAAAGCTCCGTACCCTCATTCGCAGGAACAAATAGCCCCGACATCGCCATAAGCGTGAAAAGCCCAACGGTTTTTAGCGTTACGGTCTTTCCGCCTGTGTTCGGACCCGTTATTATCAGAGTTTTGAACTCGTAGCCAATCCAAATATCGATAGGCACAACTTGGTCGGGGTTTATAAGCGGATGCCTGCCCTTTATAATCTTAACTTGACCCTTGGAATTGAGTTTAGGACATATTGCACTCATCTCTCTTGCCAGCTTCGCTTTAGCAAACGCCAAATCGATTTCGCCCAAAACAAGTAGGTTATTGTAGATTTCCTTGGCACTTGGGGCAATCATGGCGGTCAACTCGGAAAGAATCCGCTCTACCTCCGCCGCCTCCTCGGCTAAATACTTCTTGTATTCGTTTCCTAACTCTACAACCGAGGTAGGCTCGATAAACAGCGTTGCGCCGCTACCCGATTGGTCGTGAATAAGCCCAGGCACCTGAGAACGATACTCTAACTTAACAGGAACAACATATCTGCCGTTTCTAACCGTAATAATCGGCTCTTGCAGGTACTTTTGAAATTCAGTTGAGCGAATAATCGAGTTTAGCTTCTCACGCACCTTTTCGTTTGCAAGACGCATTTGCTTTCGAATTCGAGATAGGGCAGGGGAAGCGGAGTCGCAAAGCTCGTCTTCATTTAAAATACAGCGATTCAACTCCTGCTCTATGTAATCATAAGTTATCAAGCTATTGCTAAGATTTTCAAGCATCGCACCTGTGTTTTCGCGCGTTAGTGCATTCCGTGCAACTCGTGCTGCTTTCAAACAGCTTGCGATTTTCAAAAGCTCCGCAGGCGGCAAAAATAACACTGCATGTAACCGCTTCAATACCTCACGCATATCGGGAAAATCGTCAACGGGCGAGTAGCCGTTTCTTCTATAAAAGCCTTCCGCTTGTTGAGTCAGCTCCAAATCAGCTTGAATTTCTGAAAAATCCTGTTTAGGCTCTAAACATTCTACCAGTTCTCTTGAAATACAGCAGGATGCCCTAAGCATCAGCTTTTCAAGTATTTTGTCGTATTCGAGAGTTCGTAAAACTTTATCGTTCATAATATCCTCTTGTCATTGATACAGCTATTTTATATTGGAATGCAATCTTAGTCAAATAAACGAAATTCTAAAATATATAATAAAACGACAAAATTCTCGCTTTTTTTGTGTATAATATAGTATAGAGTAATGTTCTTAGGAGTATTAAGATGATACGAAATCTCACTCCAACAGATATGGCTGTCGATTTTGCAATAAAAATTGAGCGATTCAAGATTCTACGAATGCTCGAAGAAAAAAGCAAAGAAGAAGTTATACAGGTATTGGAAAAGCAATTAAAGGAATAATTTTGGGTATTTATCTCCATCGCGGAGGTGTTTTGTAAGCATTAGAAAAAATGCTTTCCAGAGTGTCAATAAACCTTTTGCTGATAAAAAAATGAAACACTTTACCTGGCATTTATTAGTTCAGGTCGAGCAAAAAGGCGAAAATAGGGTATAAAAGCCCTTATTGAATTAACACTCCAAAAGTACCCAAAACTTTTCATTATGATTTGAGAAGGACTTGCACAGTGTTGGTTTTTGCAATGGGCGAACACAAGGGTGTCGCCCCTACAAAATTGTGTGCTAATGATGCTAAATTCGTTTATCGGTTTTTGTTAGTTTTGGCGAAACACCCTTTTACCCGTTTACCATAATTGTAACTTTTAGTTGTTACTGGGTGATACCTTCTGCAAATAAGAAAAAACTCTTTCTTCAAAATATACAATTCCTTTGATTTACAGATAAAAGTTCAAATAATACTTGCGTATTAAATCGTTTTTGGATATAATGATGTTAGAAAGCGATTAGCTTTGTACCCATAAAACTTAATCGGGGTTATAGCTCAGCTGGTTAGAGCGCTACGTTGACATCGTAGAGGTCATTGGTTCGATTCCAATTAGTCCCACCAACATCCTGTGGTGTGCGTTATGTTTCTCATGTAAACCCACAAATCACTTAAGGGAATATGAACGGCGGTGGCGTCATTCAAAATCGTCGAAATATTTTACCCAACCTGCCGAGCGGCGGGTGTTATTGAGGGCAGACGGCATTCGCGGGATTTTTGATGCGGAATTGTGTAATGGTAGCACCTACGACTCTGACTCGTATTGTC
>JAAZFD010000252.1 GCA_012511925.1 Clostridiales bacterium | reverse complement strand
GCATGAGCGTATGCTTTATGAGGGCGCAATGAACGGCACATTGCAAAGCGATACACAGCTTTTGCTTACACCTTTAGTAATTACACTTACTGCAAATGAATTTAGATTGTATTCCGATAATGCAGATATTTTTCGTGAATTAGGCTTTGTAATAGATGAGTTCGGAACGCTTACTGTTCGCATAACCTCAGTTCCAAGCGTGTTTGATAAGGCACAAGACGAAGCATTTTTTAGGGACTCTTTAGAAGTTCTTGGCAAAAGCGGTTCGCTAACTTTGAAAAGTGCAAAGCGTGATGCAATTATTTCAGCTTCGTGCAAGGCGGCTGTAAAATCGGGAGCAGCCATACCCAAGAAGCTGATAGAAAGTCTGTTAGAAGAGTTCAAAACCAATGAAACTCCCCTAACCTGCCCCCATGGTCGCCCTGTTATGGTGGCAATCACGAAAAAAGCCTTATATAAAATGTTTAAACGGATAGTATAAAAGAATGAAAAGGATTATTTGTTTAGTTGGAGCAACCGCATCAGGCAAAACAGGCGTAGGCATTGAACTTGCAAAGCTGTTGAACGCTGAGGTTGTTTCAGCCGATTCCATACAGGTATACAAAGGGCTTAACATTGGCTCTGCTAAGCCAACTTTTTCAGAGATGCAAGGCATTCCGCATCATTTACTCGATGTTGTAGAGATTTGCGAAGCGAGCTTTAGCGTTTCCGAATATCGAAAGTTAGCAAGCGAGGCTATAGACGATATAATAGCACGTAACAAAGTGCCTCTTGTGGTTGGAGGAACAGGGCTTTACATAAATTCGCTAACATTCCCTTTGAACTTTGCACAGGTGAAAGCGGATTGGGATTTGCGTTCGGAGCTACTGGAAAAAGAACAGGCAGAACCATACATTTTGCACAGGATGTTGGAAGAGGTTGACCCGATTTCTGCTGAAAGATTACACAAAAACGATACAAAAAGGGTTTTGCGAGCGTTAGAGGTGTATTATCTGTCTGGTAAACCACTTTCTGAGCATGGGAACAGCTTTCAGAATCCCGCAGGTGAAGAGGTTGAGTATTCCCCTATTATTTTCGGGTTGACTATGCCGAGAGAGCTTTTATATGAGCGAATAAACATACGTGTTGACCAGATGCTTACAAGCGGACTAATAGACGAGGTAAAGGGAATATTATGTTATGGTATCGACCCTAACCTGCCTGCCTTGCAGGGTATTGGCTACAAGCAGTTGATAGCGCATTATTTGGGTTATGGCGAGGAAACAATCGAAGAAACGATTGAACTTATTAAGCGCGAAACAAGAAGATTTGCAAAACGCCAAACAACTTGGTTCAAGCGAGATAGCAGAATTAATTGGATAGATGTAACGCAATATGAATCGGAGGCTGCGATTGCAAGAGATATTGCAGAAAAGATTAAGGTTAAAACGGAGGAAACATGAAAAGCGTACAGGATAGATTTTTGAACGAGCTTAGAAAAAGCAAAGTTCCATGTACAATTATTATAGTAAATGGGTATCAGTTAAAAAATGCAATCGTGCAGGAGTTCGATAATTTTGTGATTGTTCTGATGGTTGATGGTTCTCAAAAGCTGCTTTTTAAGCATTCGATTTCCTCTATAACTCCAAATTCTCCAATAAGCTATGGCGATTACGAGGACGAAAAATGAATGCAAAATCAATAATAGAACAAGCCGAAAGAGATGTTGCAGAGATATTTTCTCATATCCAAGAAATCGAGTTTGAGAACCAACAACGTGTGCTAACGGCATTCTCAAAAAATCGAGTTTCAACAAGGCTTTTTGCGCCTTCATACGGCTATGGCTATGATGATATTGGCAGGGATACTTTTGAAAGGGTTTTTGCAG
>JAAZFD010000251.1 GCA_012511925.1 Clostridiales bacterium | reverse complement strand
TATATAGCGCAATAAACCTCTTCTTTTTGAGTATTCAACCAAGAAAATACGTAAGCAGGATAATCTGTGTTATTTCTCCAAAGAAAATCTATGGTATCTGTGTTGATTGTGGCATCTAAGCCTTCATCAACGTATGAACTGGGCTTTGAGTGATTCCTACGATACACTATTTCGTAATCAGACTTCACAACAGCATTGTATATGGTTGTAGAAACCTGACACACACCGCCGCCCGGTTGGTCTTCATAGGCAGCACCGCCTGATATAACAGCAGGAGCATCAAGCCAGCCGCCTGCCGTTGTTCGCCTGCCTACGATTCCCTCTGTTGAGAATATTTCGCCCGGCATAATAACGGTTTTGTTAATCATATCAGATGCTTTTGTTATGTTGAAAACTCGGTTATAGCTGTTGCCTGCATGGTATGAGGTTTTGAAGTACGCACGCAAAGCCACATTTGCCTTTATATCTGAAAGCGATATTTCGGGTTGAACCTCTACCAAGGGAAGCTCAACAGTACCGAATTGCTTCTCAGTTAGCCTCGATAGTAATGTGTTCTGTAAAGCATCTTTATCTAAAGCAACTCCCTTTTTTGAGTTCGTAAATATAAAGGGATAGCCCGAAATTACCGTAGAATAATTGAAAGCATCAATGTTCGGGTCGATTTTTGCACTTGCATTTTGCGGCTCAACAAAAACCTCATCGGCAATCTTGTCTAAAGTACCTGCAAGGTTCGCAGTGTCAAGAGTGTAGGAAATCGTGAAATTTTTGTGGATGTCTTCAGTAGAGCTATTGCCTTGCAGGCTTAGAAGTCCACCCGACCTGCCAATTTTAAGTGCTTCGGTTAAAACCTCATCGGTGTCGAACCTTACGTCGAATACGGTATAGTCGATTGTGAAGCTCTTTTCCTCATAAACCAAGGCATAGCTTACTTGCAAAAGCATCTGATTTTCAACGCTTTTTAGCTTTTCTTTAGCTTCGTTGAATGTTAGTCCGCTAACGTCAATTCCCTCAACCGTGATTCCGCTATGAAATCTGCCTGATTTGATGATATTTATTCGCTGTTCTTCTTTATTTGCTTCTTTCATGCTTATGCCGCCAATTATGAAAAACATGACGACTGCGACAAGCAAAACAACAGCAGTTGAAATCATTAATGAGATAGTACGCCTGTTATAAGCTTTGTTTTTATTGTTTGGTTTTTTAATTTCGTTATTATTCTTTTCCATTTATACCCCCAATATCGCCCATTTTGAGCGTAGTTTTTATTACATCAAATAATTATATCTATTGTTAAGCGATTATGCAAGCGCTGCTTATGAATTTATTTGCCTCTCTAACATTTGAGCCGCAAGCAAGTAGGCGCCTGCATTTACAAACTCGATTGCTTTTTTGTAAGTTCTCTCAACCTGTGAATCAAGCCTGCCATTAGCCGATGCGTTTGCATTTGCAATGTTTATTATTTTGATAATGCCTGTAAGAACATTGTTAGCTGTAGCGTTTTGCTGCAACCCTTGAGCAAACTTTAATACCTCAACCAATCGTAGCTCCGCAGTTTTATATTGATATGCTTCTATAAAGCGCATAATCACGTACAGTCTTGCATAAAAGCGCTCAGAATCGTTTGTGAAACCCTCTTCAAACTTATCGAATAGCCTTGCAGAAAGCTCGTATGCTCCGCTGTTGAAAAAGCCCATACACTTACTGTGCATTCTTTTATTCTCTTCGTTCATTTTGGGTAGCAGGGATTCGGTTGTAGGCATAACCGCAACATCTAACAAATCTTCCTCTTCTGCTTCTTCTGCTTCAGCAGGCTTTGTGTTCTTGCTTTTAATAACCGAATCATTGTAATCCGTAATTGTTTTTACTATGGGTGCGGCAATCATAGCAGCGGCGGCGGCTTCAATAGCAACAACAATAAACATGGCAAACGAAAAGAAAACGCTTGAAAACTCTAAGCCCTTATTAAAAATTGCAGACGATACTCCCATTATTATTGCAAAAGCCAATGTATATGAAAGAGTGCCGCCTATAGCCGCATAAGAAATTATTGTGCTTTTGGTTAGCCTTTTTCGCCTGAACTGATTCGAGCGATTAAACTTCAATAAGCTCTTATAAATATAGTTAGTGGCTAAAGGGATAACCAATGCAGGCAAAACAGCAGCTATAAATACGAAAAAAGCGCTATGTGGCAATAGAATACTTGATAATAGGGTTTGCTTCGCTAACGATTTCCCAAAGGCTGCAAGCATGGTAGCAACTCCATACGAAAGCCCCATAATCAATCCAGTTTTTACTCCTAACAAAAGCGTGATTATTATTATCGGAATATGCATTATTGAAAGGTTGATAGAACCTAATGGTATCAACCCTATTGGAGTCATCGCAAATAGAAAGATAAGCGATGCATATATGCCTGCCAAAGCGAATTTTTGCGTATGTTCTTTCATCTATTAGTTTTCAATATTCCTGTATTTTACTAATTGTTTTCCTACCGGTGCAGAAATTATCGCCGCCGCCGTTGCCTCTGCGCTAACTGCAATCAAAATAGTTACCGAGAGTATAGGAGCGGCAAACTTGTCCCACATACCATAGAAATGGAACAAACCACCCATAATTCCCAAATAACCAACGGTATTTGTTAATGAACCTACTATTGCGGCGATTGCGATTGCCAATACTTGTGATTTCGTTTTAAGCAAGCTGTAAACTCCGTAGGTTGTAATCGGTATAAGCAGTCTGGGCAATATGCACATGGCTATAACCGCAAATGGTCCGAAGGGTTTTTGAGCTATAAGCAGAACAGATAAGCCAGAGGGTGCTGTAAGTGCAAGCCCGAATGCAGACAATGCGCTTGCTAAACCGAAAGCGGCACCAAGCAAAAGCCCCATCTTCCAGCCTAATACAATAGTTCCGATAATCACTGGTATATGCACAATAGTGAGGTTCAAAAACCCTAACGGAATAAGTCCAACAGGCGTCATAGCAAGCAAGAAAACAAGTGCAGTAAATATGCCTGCAAGGGTTAATGTCTTTGTTTTAGTTTCCATTTTTCGTTACTTCCTTATAATTTCTTATATGTGTTAATTATGCTTTTTTTTGCATAGCTTGTCAAGCGACATATCATTGTTGCCACCATCTTCTTGTTATTCTCCACCATTTAATGTATAATGAAATAGATAACATAATGGAGGATATTATGAAAAACAATATAAAGAAACTAACTGATTTTATAAATGCTTCGCCTTCAAACTTTCATGCTGTGGCGAATTTTAAAGCAGAACTAGATAAAAACGGCTTTGTAGATGCTACTACTTCAAAGGAATTAATGCCTAACGGAAAGTATTATTTTATTAAGAATCAATCGTCTTTGATTGCGTTTGCTATGCCAAAAACTACACCTGTGGGGTATTTGATAGCCGCAAGCCATAGCGATTCACCTACTTTTCAAATAAATAATAATGGCGAAATAGTAGTTGACGAAAAGTATGTAAAGCTATCCGTTACACCCTATGGCGGAATGCTTTATTCTACTTGGTTTGATAGACCCTTATCTATTGCCGGCAAGATTTTAGTATCCGAAAACGAAAAGATTAAAACTATTGTTGTGAACATTGATAGGGATTTGGTTATGATTCCTAACCTTGCAATTCACATGAACAGAAATGCAAACAGCGGTTATGAATACAAGGCAAATAAGGATATGCAACCCCTGTTTTGTAATGGCTCTATAAAGAGGACTTTGCTTGAGATCGGGGCTGATAATGCAAAGGTCAATAAGGAGGATATTTTAAGCTGTGAGTTGTATCTTTATAACCGTATGTTCCCTTCTATTTGGGGAGCGAATGAGGAGTTTTTATCCGCTCCAAGAATTGATGACCTACAGTGCGCTTTTGCATCCTTTCAAGCATTTATAAAGGCAAAGGCGAACACTCATGTACCTGTCTTTATGCTTTGTGATAATGAGGAAGTTGGAAGCGACACAAAGCAGGGTGCTGGCTCGGAATTCTTGGCAGATGTATTGCAAAGAATAAATTCTGCGTATGGAAATTCGCATACTGATTACACGATTGAGCTTGAAAACTCGCTTATGCTTTCATGCGATAACGGTCATGCCGCCCATCCGAACTATATGGAGTTTACTAACTCATGCAATAAGCCATACCTCAATGGCGGTGTAGTAATCAAGTACGGAATACGCTATGCTACCGACTCGGTTTCCGAAGCTCTTTTCAGAAAAATTTGCGAAAAGAACAATATTCCTGTTCAAACGTATGCAAACAGAGAGGATTTGCCAGGCGGCTCTACTTTGGGGAATATCTCAAACACCAAAGTGGGCATAAACACTATCGATATCGGTGCGGCTCAACTTGCTATGCACTCTTCGTATGAAACAGTAGGAGCATCCGACACCGACCATTTGATAAATGCAGTTTCAAGCTTTTATGCGATAAATCTTCTTCATAATGGCAATGGGGAGTATTGTTTAGAGTAAATGAGGCATAGAAGGGTTGTATTAAAACTTAGAAAGCATAAACCCACAAGACGGATTAAGCAAAAAGTAGTAAAGCCAACCGTTATTTTTAAGTCGCACAAAAAAGTGGCGAATGTAACGTTAGCAAAGCCTACACCAAATACAAAAATGCAAAGAAAGGTTCCAAAGAAAGCTATGCCTAAGGTTCCTTTTAGGCATAGACATAAGTCGGAATACACATTCGACTTTGGTTTTGTGGGCTTAGCCTTGCTTTTGCTTGCCCTGCTCTGCGGCTTTGGGTTTTTGCTTTACTTCTTGTTGAAGTAAAAGGTTGCTAAAATAACTGCATTAACATATAATTATTGTAGAATTTCTTATAAGGTGGTAAGCGATATTTGTTTAGAGAAATATTTTCAATAGAGTTTTGGATTAACCTCTTGTATAGCATCCCAGGAATGATGTTGGGGCTTTCTATTCACGAGTTCGCACACGCATACGCCGCACACAAAATGGGCGATGATACTGCAAGAAACCTTGGCAGAATGACACTTAATCCCTTTGCTCATCTCGATTTGGTGGGGACACTTTTGCTTATATTCGCTGGGTTTGGCTATGCTAAGCCTGTTCCTGTGAATCCTAGATACTATAAGGGAAACAAGCGAGTAGCTGATAATATCGTATCCTTGGCTGGCATTACTGCAAATTTTTTTGTTGCTATTACTGCGATGTTTTTGCTTCATCTTCTTATTTACTTAGGGCTTCAGAACATGACTATCATATATATGATTGATTATCTGATAATTATAAACATTGCGCTAATGGTGTTTAATCTAATTCCGGTTTACCCACTTGACGGTTCCCACGTGGCGGAAAACCTGCTAATTAAGCATATAGGTCCCGAGCCGTTTATGTTTATGCGTAGATATCGGTTGTATATCACAATTGCTTTAATCTTATTTATTGCTAATACAGGTATTATATCGTCTGCTGTGTATGCAATCTATAATTTCTTTGATAAAGGCTTTGCCTTGCTATTTAGATAGATGGCTTATAGTGTATCGATAAAACAATTTGACGGACCGCTCGATTTGCTTCTGCACCTGATTGAGAAAGCAGAGTTGGATATTCGTGATGTTTTCGTTTCAGAAATTACATCGCAATATTTAGAGTATGTGAACTCTGCAACCGATTTGGATATGGATACGGCAAGCGAGTTTTTAACAATGGCGGCAAGGCTTATGTATATTAAATCTCGCTCGCTTTTACCAAAGCCGCCCAATGAAACAGACGGTGAGGAAGAAGAGGACCCCGAGGAATTGCTGATTAGGCAGTTGAGGGAGTACAAGGTGTATAAGCATGCTTCGATTATGCTTTCAGAGTTCGAGGGAGAGGCAGGCAAGATGTTCACCAAGCTACCCGAGGAGTTTATACTACCAACAAAGGAAACCATTTTTACAGGCGGCACCCCTTCTGAACTGTACTACGCCTTTTGTGATTTGCTACATAGAACCGATTATGGAGCAGTAAGAGAGAACAAGCCGTTGACGCATGAGGTTGTTCCCGACATTTATACTGTTCGTAGCTGTATGGCAGAAATGCGAAAGATTCTTAAGGATAAGAATGGCACTTGCGAATTTTTGGAGCTATTTGAAAACGAATGCCCTAAGATAAAAATAATCGTGATGTTTATGGCATTGCTTGAAATGCTTGTGCGACAAGAGATTCGCATTAGCCAAAGTGAAGTTTTCGGAAAGCTAAGCATTGCAGCTTTAGAGCTTAAAGATGACAAAGCATACGAGGAAGAAAAAATGATGGATGAGGTTAAAGCAGATGAATGATAGAGACGAACTTTTGAGTGCGCTTGAATGCGTTTTATTCGTTTCGGGTGAACCGATTTTAATCGACGAGCTGTGCAAAATTTTTGATATTACCATGCTTGAAATGACCGCACTTTTAAGCCATGCCTGTAAGCTATACGAGGAGCAAAAGCGTGGAATAGTATTGCATATCACAGACGAAAGCGTTCAACTCGTATCAAACAAAAAATTCTCCTACTATGTTGAGGAGTTTTTGCAGCCTACTCAAACACGCACCTTCTCACAAGCCTTGCTTGAAACGCTAACCATAGTTGCGTACAGACAACCCATTACGAGGGCAGAGATTGATTTTATTCGTGGAGTGCGTTCGGAGTATTCGATTTCACAGCTTATTAAGCAGGGTTTTATTAAAGAATGTGGACGTAAAGAGATTATAGGCAGACCTCAATTATTGGGAACGACCGATAAGTTTTTGAGAAAGTTTGGGCTTCATTCTTTGGCTGATTTGCCTAACTTTGATTCGCTTTCCGACCCTAATAGATTGACTTTGCCTGAGGACGACGACAAGGAAATTATCGAATCCGTTTAGCCTTTTAGATAGATAGCGGAAGATTAAAATGCTTGAATAAATGGAACAGCACAATGCCAACTACAAGCCACAAAGGGGTTCGGATTGTCGCACAAATGGGGTGCCATGTATTACACAATCCTAACCCATTCGGTTCGTGTAATTTCAAGAGATAAATGAGGTCGGCATAGAAGTTTATCATAGTATCCGCCCCGCCCTAACCTATTACAGTTCTTATCAAGCAAATCGTAGGAACAAATAAACCTGTTTAGCCTTTGAGAAAAATTGAGGTTGAAGTGAAAACCGCATCTACTTGACAATCGTGCGCTTCTCTTGGGATGTTTTCAACTATTTGAATATCGAACGCCAATCCTGCCGAAAAGCTATTTGTATTGCTTAAAAGCCTATCGTAGTAGCCGCCGCCCCGCCCTAACCTATTGCC
>JAAZFD010000027.1 GCA_012511925.1 Clostridiales bacterium | reverse complement strand
CTACATGGGATTAGCGGGTAGATGATATTCGTTCCTGTGGAACGAGTGATATTGCCTTTGGCAGTGATATTGGTTATTTACGATAACCAGTGATATTGCATTCACTCTGCGGAGCAAATGCAATTTGCACCGCAGTTCAATATCCGTCTGGGTTTTGTTTCTGCCAATTCCAAGCCGAAGCACACATCTGTTCTATCCCGAACTTAGCCTCCCAACCCAACACCTGCTTTGCAAGAGTGGTGGAAGCGTAATACTCATCAACATCTCCCTCTCGCCTTGCTGTGAATACGTAGGGAATTTTTCTACCGCTTGCTTTCTCAAATGCGTGTACTATTTCCAAAACGCTATAGCCCTTACCAGTACCCAAGTTTATGGCGATTGCTCCCTTATGCTCTTTGCAATAATCTATTGCGGCAATATGCCCAAGCGCAAGGTCAACCACATGAATATAATCACGCACGCCTGTGCCGTCTCTCGTGTCATAATCGTTTCCGAAAACGCTTAAACGCTCTAATTTTCCTATTGCTACACGCGTGATAAAGGGCAACAGATTATTCGGAATGCCGTTGGGATTGTCGCCTATCATACCCGATTCATGCGAACCTATGGGGTTAAAATATCGTAGAAGAACTATTGACAGCCTTGGATTCGCCCGTGCTGCATCCTTAAAAATCTGTTCGCTCATCAGCTTTGTATAGCCATAAGTGTTCGTGCAGGAAAGAGGCGTTTCCTCGGTTAATAGCCTTGCGACAGACGAATCGTACACAGCCGCCGAAGAGCTGAATATGCAATTCTCAACACCGTACTTGTTCATAAGATTTATAAGCGTGATAGTAGCCATCAAATTGTTTTCGTAGTACATCATAGGTAGCTTTACCGACTCCCCAACCGCCTTGTACCCTGCAAAGTGTATAACCGTATCGATTTTTTCCTTTATAAATACCTTTTCAAATGCGTTGTAATCGCTTACATCAACCTCGTAATGCACAAAGGTTTTGTTGGTTATTTGCTTGATTCGGTCTAAAACCTTGGGGTCGCTGTTCGAAAAATTATCCGCTATTACAATCTCATAACCCTTGTTCAGAAGCTCAACCGCTGTGTGAGAGCCGATATATCCCGCTCCGCCTGTAAGTAAAATTTTCATATTTTTTCTCCTCATTCATAAATTTTTGGACTTAATATGCCTATGTAGGGTAAATTTCTGTATCGTTCAGCATAGTCTAAGCCATAGCCGACTACAAAGTTATCCTCTATTTCAAATCCGCAATAATCGGGCTGTATTGTAGCCTTTCGCCGCTTAGGCTTATCAAGCAGACAAACCGTTTTAACAGATTTTGGATTCCTTTGGTTTAAAAGCGCAATTAAATTGCTTAGCGTACAGCCTGTGTCGATAATATCCTCTACAATCAGCACATGAGAATTAGCAATATCGCAATCAATATCCTTTTTTATGCGAATCTCGCCTGCGGATTTTGTACTGCATCCATAGCTTGAAATCGCCATGAAGTCCATTCTCACGGGAAAATTCAATTTTCTAAGCAAATCGCAATAGAAAACCGATGCGCCCTTCAAAATGCAAATTGCAACAGGCTCTTTATCAGTATAATCCTTCGAAATGTCTTCCGCAAGCTCACTAACACGCTTTTCAATCTCGCTTTGAGTTAAAAGAACTCTCGTCAAATCGTTAATCATATTTCCTCCTAATAAAAACAAGCATTTGTTTTGTATTTTCATCTACCTTTAGCTTTTCGCTGATAAATTGCTTTTCACCGTTTCTATCAAATATAGCCAGCACCTCATTTTTAAAGCATAAAAGCGTCATATCCCTTTTGTCTTTTTCAATTTTCTTATCTATTAGAAAGACTTTTAGGTTTTTTTTGCCGCCTGCACCAAGTGGATAAAAAATATCGCCTGCTTTCCTTGTTCTAATTCGCAAAGTATCAGGAATTTTAGCGTAATCCAAGCAAATTGAATCACAAAAGGCTAAATAATCGTTGTTATCCACTATTTTTGAGCATAAAGCATAGTCAGAAAATGCGTATTCCTTGCCGACAATAAACTCGAAGTCAAATTCCTGTGGCGTAAAACTCTCGTTTGGCGTTTCAAAAATCAAATCATCATAGGAAGTAAAAACACGCACATTTGGCAAATCAAGTGAAAGGTTACCCGTTGAAGCCAGCATATCTTTTATAGCATATAAATGCTTGTACTCAATATCGGCAAAAATTCCAAAATTCTCAAACGCAAGCATAAGCACTCGAATAAATATGGGATTTTCTAAGCGTAATAATTTGGTTTTGCTATAACCTTTTTTGGTTTTGCACTTTTCATAAGCGGCTTGTGCGTGAGATTCTAAAAATTCCTCGTCTGCTTGTATGCTTTTAGCCATATTAGTTAAAGTATTTACGAATGCAGGGTTGAATTCATTCTCGATATACGGAATAACATCAAGCCTTAGCTTGTTTCTTGTGGAATCATTCAAAAAATTCGTATCGTCTGTGCAAAAAGCAAGCGAGTTTTTCTCAACATAGCTTTCTATTTGATTTTTTGTAATATCAAGCAGAGGACGAATAATTTTGCCGCTAATATACCGCATACCGCAAAGCCCTTTTAGTCCGCTACCCCTTATTAAATGTGCTAAAACCGTTTCAGCTTGGTCGTTTTTATGATGCGCAACGGCAATTTTTTGAGAGCTTAAGCTGTTTAGAAAATCATATCGCAAAATTCGAGCGGCAGTTTCCAATGTGTAGCCGTTTTCCTTTGCAAATTGTGGAACATCTTCCCTTGCGGTGAAAATTTCAACTTCCCATTTTTTGCAGAGCTTAACACAAAACTGCTCGTCGCTATCCGCTGCTTTTCCTCTTATACAATGATTGAAATGTGCGGCTTTAAGAGTAAAGTGCAACTCTTTTTTTAATTCTAATAGCAAATGCAAAAGTGCAACCGAATCCGCTCCACCGCTTAGGGCAACAAGTATTTCGTCGCCTTCTTGAATGAGCTTGTTCGTAATAATCGCTTTTTTTACAATCTCGTACATAATTATATTATAGCAGGTTTTTATAGTTTTGTTCTTTACTATTATTTTACCACTCTTATTTGCACTTAACACCTCTTTATGGTATAATTCATAAAATACTGATTAAAACAGGTTATCCACATTATTCATAGTATTCTTTTTGGGTACAATGTGGAAAATGTGGATAAGTCAGTTTTTTGGATAAATATAGGAGAAAAAAGAGCCAAGTTATCCACATTATTCATAGTATTGTTTATGGAAAGGGTATGGAAAATGTGGATATGTGGAAACTGTGGAAAACACAAGGATAAAAGAGGCACTTTTCCATATAGTTATCCTCAAAGGTTTTTCCGTATTTATGCGGGTTTGGAGTGGTTTTCCACAGTTTCCACACCCCCTACTACGACGGCTACTATATTATAATAAAAGATATGTGCTTTTGCGCAGAGAGAAGTTTTTAGTATCGTTCTAATTTTTTGAAATAAATTAGAGTTTCTCTTGCGACTTATCCACATACAGGAGTGAATATGAAAATAAACATCAACACACAAGAACTAAGAGATGCTATAGCAATAGTTTATCCTGCACTTGCTGCAAGGATTGAATCCTCATACACACGTGCATACGAATTTATTCACGTGCTTATAGGCAACAATATTATGACGCTAACCTGCTTCAATCTTGTTATGCAAATTGAAACTACCATACCTGTTTCTACCGAAAGCAGCTACATGGGCGAAATGCTTGTTCCAGGCAAGATGCTATCCGAAATAGTAAAAAAATTGCCAGCTGACGAGGCTTCCTTTGAGCAAGAGAAAAACGCTGTTAAAATAACCTCAGGCGCTATGAGCATGACATTGCAAACAATAAACCCGGAAGAGTTTGTTGGACTAAGCTCGCCAGAAACCGATGTTAAGATAAGTTTACCCCAAGGCACATTCAAAAGAATGATAAAGCAAACCGCTCCATTTGCGCTGAAAGACGATACACGCCCGGTGTTAAAGGGTTCGTTCATAAAATACTATGATGATACTCTTGAAATGGTAGCATTAGACAATCTAAAGTTCGCTAAAAGGATTGAAAATGTAGTAAATCTAAACGATTTGCAGTGTAATGCTGAAATTTTAGTGTCTGCAAGCCTGTTAGAAAGTGCCGCTTCGATATTGCATGATTCGTCTGACGAGGTTGTGCTTTTATTCTCAAAACAGAATTTAATCATAAAAACCGACAAGGTTACAATAATAATCAGGCGCATGGAAGGCAACTATATTTCATACGATTCCATAATTCCAAAGGATTGCGATACAAAGGCGATAGTTAATAGAAAAGATTTTTATTCGATAATAGACCGTGCGTACTTGGTAGCTCAAGACGATAAACGCAGCATTGTAAAGTTTTCATACACAGATAAGTATCTGTATGTTTCGGTTAATAGTGAAATAGGCAGCTTTTCGGACGAGATGCCCATATTGCTATCGGGAGAGCCTATTTCGATTCAGTTCAACGCGCGTTACCTTATAGATATTGTTAAGGTAATAGATGATGAAGAAATGTGCTTTGAGTTTACAAAAAGGCTTGGGCCATGCGCTATAAAGCCTGTAAAGGGCAATAGCTTCTTTTATTTAACTGTGCCTGTGGATAGGTAGTTAGAGCTTAGATATTGATAAATTAGTCGTATGGGCGAACCTAAGTGTTCGCCCGCTTATTTTTTAAAAAACACATACGCATAGTTTTTGTTTTATAAAATTCTAAGGTTTTATTACTCACTTAATCGACAAATACTTCTTCCTTGTTGCCAAGCCGCCACGAATATGACGCTCTTCCTTGTTTTTTTGAAGGATTTTCTTCACTTCTCGTGCTAAAGCGGGGTTTATGTTAGGCAAACGCTCGGTTACATCCTTATGAACAGTTGACTTTGAAATAGAAAACTGAAATGCAGTTGCCCGTACTGTCGCTTTGTAGTCGATTATGTACCTTGCGATTAAAAGTACACGCTCGGTTATGTGGTGCGAATATTCAAAGGATTCCTCCCCTATCTTTTTAGGAGAAACGAGTTTATATTCTGTTTTAGCCTGTTTTACCTGCATTTTTTACCCCCGTTTGCGAATGATTTGTAATGTATATGCGAATAATTATTTTTTATTATTTATATTTGAAAATCTTAGAAATAATTAAATCGAAAAAAAGATTTGCAAATAGTTTACAATTAGTATTTGACAAACATATAAGATTAGATATAATATGATGTAAATATTATGTTTGTGTATTAGGAATATACAAATTAGCACAGTATATAAT
>JAAZFD010000001.1 GCA_012511925.1 Clostridiales bacterium | reverse complement strand
GCAGCGTTCTGAAAAAGAAGAATGATTATAGGCGCTTACTAAAATATGTAGCATTCGTGTTGGCGATTATGTTCTTGATGTTCAATGCTTTGGAGATTTCCGCACAGGCAGCCGCATTGAGAAGAGGTTCGTCGGGCAGTGCAGTAAGGGAAGTGCAAACGAGATTAAGAAACTGGGGCTATTACAGCTATGCGGTTGATGGAATATTCGGCTCGAGAACAGAAACGGCTGTCAAGTGGTTTCAACGCCAACATGGACTTGCAGCAGATGGCGTAGTTGGCAAGCAAACCGCAAACGCACTTGGTATTAGCCTACCTGCAAGCAGTGGCGGCGGAAGCTCAAGCTCTACCACAAGCAACGAGGTAAACCTATTGGCAAGGGTTGTTTATGGAGAAGCGAGGGGTGAGCCTTACAAGGGACAGGTTGCGGTTGCGGCTGTTGTTCTGAACCGAATAAAAAGCTCTAAATTTCCGAACACCATGGCAGGGGTTGTGTACCAGCAGGGTGCATTCTCGATAGTTGCAGACGGTCAAATAAACCTTGCTCCTAACGAAACGGCAATCAAAGCGGCAAAGGATGCCCTAAACGGTTGGGACCCCACAAATGGCTGTTTATACTACTATGAGCCAACCAAAACAACAAACAAGTGGATGCTTTCTAAGCCTATCATATTGCGAATAGGCAATCATGTATTTATTAAGGAGTAAGCAATGGATAAAAGACAAAAACTTCTGAATGTTTTGATTCCCACATTGCTTGTACTCGCATTGCTTGGCGTAGCGCTTTGGGGAAACACGCAAAAGGCAAGAGCCGACAAATATCAATTAGCCACAGAAGCGCAATATAGGCGAGCTTATGCAGAGCTTTTAACCGAGGTAGGCGAGTTAGATGCCATTCTGTCAAAAATTCAGGTTGCAGGCACAAGGGCGCAATTCACGCTGCTACTTAGCAATGCGTGGAACACAAGCGGCAGATGTGTTGGACTTTTAGCGCAAATCCCAGCATCGCATCTCGATAGTAGCGATGTGAACTCATTTTTGATCCGTGTAAGCGATTACGCTAATACGCTTACGAACAAACTGGCACATGGCGGTACGATAAGCTCAAAAGAGCTTGACAAGATAGGTGAGCTTAGAAGTGCTTGCAATAAGGTAACTGCCGATTTAGCCGAAAGGTATTTTTCGAACAAGCTATCTGTTGAGCTGCTTGATTCAAACGGCTACTTCACAACCGCCGCAGAGGTTCACAAAAACGAAGCTGCAAAGATTGATTATCCTACAATAATCTATGACGGTCCATTCTCTGAAAGCACAGAAAAAGCCGAAGCTAAGGGCTTGCGTGGCGGTATGGTAGATGAGGCAAAGGCAAAGAAAGAAGCGTTAAACTATGCACCAGATGGCACTAACCTAACATCTGCAACTACCTCGGTAGGTGCGATTTCGTCATTCGACTTTTCTGGCACAACAAAGGACGGCAGAGAGATAGATATTTCAGTAAGTCAAAAGGGCGGTGATATTGTTTGGATGATGTCGTCTGCAACCACAGATATGACGGATAAGCCTTCCGATAAAGAAGTTGAAGAATGTAAGGATGCAGGGGTTAAATATCTAAAGGATAAGGGCTACGATAATATGCGACCCACTTATGTGCAGTATTATAATGGCGCAGTTGTTATAAACTTTGCCGCAACTCAAAACGGTGTAATACTTTACAATGACTTGGTAAAGCTGTGGATAGACAGGGAAACCAACGAGATTTTCGGAGTTGATGCGAGGAATTATCTGTTCAGCCATACAACGAGGGATTTGCCTGCAAGGGAACTGACAATGGGAGATGCCGAAACCTATATTTCGGATAAGCTAAAGG
>JAAZFD010000250.1 GCA_012511925.1 Clostridiales bacterium | reverse complement strand
GATGTATATAGGCATATTGTGTCTAAGGAATTACAAGCGAATCTGCCTGAAAAGCATCAAGACCATTGGTATTGTGGTTGCGGTCAACTAAATCTAAACGAGATTGAAAACTGTAAAAGGTGTGGAAACAGTTTAGAGAAAGAATTAGCAATCGCAGATACGAATTACTTAGATGAAAGATTGCAGGATTTTCTTGTGGAGCAAGATGAAAGGAAGCTGATTGAAGAAAACGCTCATAAGGAAAGGCAAAGGCTTGCTGCAATCGCAAAAGAGAAGCAAGCTGCAAGATCAAAACGCATTAAAAAGGTTGCAATGGTTGTTACACCTATAGTGGCCGTAATTGCCATAGCCATTGCGGCTACTTTCCTTTGGGTTATCCCTACAATTCATTTTAATCAAGGGGTTGAAGCGTTAGCACAAGTCGAATTAGAACTCGCAGGCGAAAAATTCGATTTGGTTAATGAGGATGGCAGATACAGTGAAAAGGCGCAACAAGCCTACTATGAGCAGGCACTGAAATTTTATAATGCAAAAGAATATAAAAAGGCACAAATGATATTCTTAGAGATTCCCAACTACAAGGAATCTGAAAATCTTATTTTGGATTGCTCATATAGCCATGCAAAGGATTTAGCCGCAGAGGGAAAATTTGAGCAGGCAATGGCTTTGTTTGAAGAACTTGACGATTACAAGGACTCTATAGAACAAGTTGAGGCTTGTATTGAGGGGATAAAGAACCTACAATATAACGAAGCCAAAGGCTTACTTGAGAATGGCGAGTTTGAAAAAGCGCTTGAAATCTTTAAAAAACTGTGCGAATTTAAGGATGTGCAAAAGCTAATCGAACAATGCGAAGACGGCATTAAGGACTTGCGATATAACGAAGCAAAAGAGCTTATGTCGCAAGAAAAATTCAAAGAGGCGCTTGCGATACTTGAAGAGCTTAGAGATTTTAAGGATTCTGAAAAGCTAGTTGAGGAGTGCAAGGATAAGCTTATAAGCAAACCGTACAGCGAAGCAAAAAAGCTAATCGCAAAAGGTAAGTATAAAGAAGCGTTAGTTATTCTTAGAGACTTGCCAGACGAAATAGATACGGTTAGCCTAATAAGAACCTGCATAAATGAGCTGTACAATAAGGCGAGGTATAGAATTAGCACTGGTGTTACTTTTTATGTTGCGCTAAAATCAAACGGAAAAGTTACAAGCGATGCAAATGGTTACGACAGTCCTGCAACATTATCCAGTTGGAAAGACATTGTGGCAGTGAGTGCAGGACATTATTGTGCTTTTGGTCTAAAGGCAGATGGTACAGTCGTTGCATCTATTCCATTAGAGGGAACAGACGAATGGGGCGAAGAGTATTCGTGGAATTGGTATGACTTTGGTCAGACAAAAGTATCCAGCTGGCGCAATATCGTTGCTATAAGTGCAGGTAGGTGCCACACAGTTGGCTTAAAATCTGATGGAACCGTTGTTGCAGTTGGCGATAATTCCTATGGACAGCTAAATGTATCTAAATGGAAAGACATAGTTGAAATATCCACAGGAGAAGTTTTCACGGTAGGCCTAAAATCCGATGGAACTGTTGTTGTTGCTGGGTTGATTGATTATGATAAAACAGAAGAATCCAAATGGAATGATATTATAGCAATAAGCGGAGGTGACAGCCACCTAGTCGGCTTAAAGTCAGACGGTACAGTTGTTGCTGTCGGTAACAACGAAGGCGGTCAACTGGATGTATCCGGTTGGAAAGACATTGTTTCCATAAGTGCAGGGGGTTACCATACCGTTGCAATAAAATCCGATGGCACAGCAATCGGTGTGGGGGAGTATGATGAGTTCAGTGCACCAACGGATATTTCCGATTGGACCGATATAGTTGCGATATGCACAAGAGATTGGTTTACGCATGGGTTAAAAGCTGATGGCACTGTTGTCTCTGCGGGTGGATACTATTTTGATTGAAGTAATTAGCACATAAGCACCCTCACAAAAGGCACGGCAATCCGTGCCTTTTTCTTTGCCAAAAATAGCACAGCTTGAATCGTTGCCCCCAAAATCGGGTTGGTGTTTTCCACATTTAAAACAATTCGCTACACAAGTTATAAGTTTTTCACTCAAATCTCCAAAAAACCGCTTGACAACCGCAATATCTATGATAGAATAGCAAATGCGGTGTAAAAGTCGGCGAATGACTTATGGCTTATTGCGCTTTTACGCCAATAAAATGTTAAGAAAAACTCCCAGATGCTTGGGTTGCTATGGGAATTTCTCGATATATATATAAACAAAAATATTTCACAGGAGGGTTTATGCCTACAATTAACCAGTTGGTTCGCAAAGGCAGGCAGCAAGTTGAATACAAGTCAACTGCTCCTATCTTGAAGGAATGCCCACAGCGCAGAGGCGTATGTACGGCAGTGCGT
>JAAZFD010000249.1 GCA_012511925.1 Clostridiales bacterium | reverse complement strand
GGTATTCGCTGTGCACTGTGCTCTGAACCCGTAAGCGCAAGGCTAACAAGGCAGCACAACAACTCAAATGTGTTAGCAATGGGCGCAAGGATAATAGGTGTTGAGATGGCAAAGGCTATTGTTGATGCGTTTTTAAGCGGAATTTTCGAGGGTGGCAGACACGAAAACCGAGTGAACAAGATTGAAACTTGCTAAAAAGGCGAAAAAACCGCATAAACATAAAGAGGAGAGATAAGAAAGCATGGCAGATATATTATTAGGCGCACCTGTATATGAAAAGATAATGGATGATGTAAAGGCAAGATGCAGAAAGCTAAAGGTTTCAGGCACTCACCCCAAAATGGCGATTATACGCTTAGGCGACAGAGAAGACGATAAAAGCTACGAACGCAATATCGAAAGGGTTTGCAACAACGCCGATATAATCACCGAAAAGCATCTGCTAAAAAGGGATATCACACAGGATGAGCTAATAAAACTCATACATAAGCTAAATGATGACAATACCGTGCATGGAATTATGCTGTTTCGTCCGCTTCCAAAGCACATGAATGAGCCTTTCGTTTCACAACAGCTATTACCCACAAAGGATATTGACGGCATAACCGACTCTTCAATCGCAAGCGTATTCTTAGGCAGGGGAGAGGGCTTTGCGCCATGTACGGCACAGGCTTGTATAAGGTTACTTGACCATTACAACATTCCGATTGCAGGGAAAAGAGCAGTTATAATAGGCAGAAGCCTTGTAGTTGGCAGACCGCTTTCCATGATGCTGCTATGCAGAGATGCTACCGTTACTATTTGCCATACCAAGACGAAAAATATGGCGGAATTATGCAGAAACGCCGATATTCTCATTGCGGCAGCAGGCAAGGCAAGGCTTGTTAATGAGGAATTCTTGTCCGACCGCCAAGTAATTATCGATGTAGGCTTTAATGTTGACGATGATGGGAATGTTTCGGGCGATGTAGCATTCGATGAAGCCGAACCATTCGTAACCGCAATATCCCCTGTGCCTGCTGGTGTGGGCGGAATAACCGCAAGGCTTTTGGCTTTGCACGTAATCGAAGCGGCAACGATTTCACACAAAACGCGCTAATCTAAAGGGGGGAATATGCCGATACTCCAGTACGGACTCGCAGCAATATTTGGATATTTGATGGGAAATGTGCAGTCAGCCATTATCCTATCCAAACTTGCGAGGAAACCCGACATACGAACAAAGGGCAGCGGAAACGCAGGCTCTACAAATATGTTGCGTGTTTATGGCGTTACAGCTGGTGTTGTTACGCTTGTTTGCGACTTGCTAAAGGGAGTAATTGCGGTAGCCCTTGCAAGAGGAATAGTAAACTTTATAGGCGGAGACGGTGTAACGGCTGGAGCATTTGCAGGGCTTTTTGTTGTGTTGGGGCATGACTTTCCTGTTTTCTTCGGATTCAGAGGCGGTAAAGGCGTTGCAACCTCATTAGGTGTAATTTGGGCAATGATGCCGCTAATTCCTGCTATAATTATTACCGTTTTTGCAGTCGGCTCAATAGTTTTTACATCTATGGTATCTTTGGGAAGCATTGTAGGTTCAATACTTTTTTTAGGTTTCGCAATTTTTTATCCGAATATTTCACTTGCCACAAGCATAGTTGCCTGTATTTTGGCAGGACTGCTTATAGTTCGCCATGTTGAGAACATAAAGCGCATAATGGCAGGCAAGGAAAATAAAATATCTTTTAAGAAAAAACAAAAAGTGAGCAATGCCGAATGACGAAAAAACTGTACTATGAGTTTCAG
>JAAZFD010000248.1 GCA_012511925.1 Clostridiales bacterium | reverse complement strand
TTATAGCGGTAATCGGAATATTGGCTGCGGTTTTGATTGTAGCATTGCCAAAGGTAATTGAAAGTGCAAACAGCAAAAGCGCTTATGCAGACGCAAAAAACGCACTAAAAATTTCTATGGCGCATTTAAAATCAGACGACGGCACTGTAATGTTAGGCGACAGTGTTTTTATTGTTTCTAAGGCTAAAAAGTATTATGTTTATGGGTATTACGCTTTTAGCAATGCGATATATGAGTCGCAAAACAACCCCTACGATTTTTCAAGCATACAAGGTGAGTTTAATGCGGTTTCCGAGCAAATAATCACGAGTTTAGAAACTGCTAATGATATAGAAAAGTCGGGCGATACTCAAAAAAATTTGAGTTCTGATATAAAGGATTTGCCGATAAGCACAAAGGTTTTTTCGGGATATAAGCTGATTTCAATTTTAGATGGTGTAATGCTAAACAAATCACGATTAGACCTTGAAATGAACCAAGAGTATAAATTGATTGCCGATAAACTTGTAGATTTGCCTCTTGCTTGGGAAAGTGCCAACTCGGATATAGCTTCGGTTGACGAAAACGGAAACGTAACAGCAAAAGGCTATGGAAACACGGTAATTACTGTAACTTGCGGCAACACAAAGGCTAAATGCGAGGTTTATGTAAACGAGTACACCGATTTTGATGGCACAATGGCAGAGCTAAAAGCCTTGGTTGAAAGCGACGAGCCTGCAACATTTATTAAACTAACGCATGAAGAAGGTGCTCTTGCGTCAGACGATGCAAATTTGTTTCCTATTACTATTCCGCAAGGGAAAACGGTAAGGATAGATTTTAACAGAATCATACTCTCATATACAACCGTTTCTGCTGAAGAGTTTACTGATTGTATCAGTGCGTTTTTTCTCAATGATGGCGGAAGCCTATATCTATTATCAACTGGTTTGCATAATGAGGGTTCAATAGCTATTGGCATGAATTTTCTTAGCGATGCAGGCATACACATGGGGCATATTGTAAAAAATACTAATGGGGCATATACAGAGTTCACAACTCTCATTGGCGCAAGTGTTTACAGCGACACCGACCAATCATGGTCGCTTGATGCAATAATTCACAACTCGGGGAACAGCACTTTAGTATTTAATGACGGGCGAATTTCCGCATCAAGAGGTACTGCGATATATAATGAAGCCGGCTCTCATTTGTCTATTTACGGCGGTAGCTTTTGCTCTAACGAAACAGTCATAAAAAATGAAGGCGTTATAGATATAATTACAGGCGATGCTGAAATGACTTATCCCAATGTAAAACGCATTATTGATAATTCAGGAGAAATAAAGCTAATAAGCGGCGGAAAGTTTTACGCAGGCATGGAAGGTATGCCCGAGTTTGTGGGGGTGGTGCTTTACTCTCATGGGGTAAACGCAAAAATTGGGGAGATTACAGGCGGAGAGTTTATTTCTTATAGTAACGATTGCTTCCAACTTGATAAGGGTACGTTGGGTAAGATTACAGGCGGTACATTTAAGGGAAGCACCGCACCTTTCGTATATGTAGGCAGTAACGAAGCAGATTTACGCATAGAGGGCGGTATTTCGGGCGGAGTTTTCTCGCATGAAATAAGCGGCAGGTATTTAGCCAAGGGTCATGTATGCGAAAAGAACTTAGAAACATTGCTGTATGAGGTTAAACCGCAATAATAATAAAATCACTTCTCGGGGGCTTTGCCCCCGAACCCCCATTACTTTTCTTGCAAGAAAAGTAACAAAAGAACAAGATAGTGGGATTATGTCGTATATGATATATTGTCATGGTGATATTTTAGGCTTATCAAGCCGTTTATTGTGTCGTAATATAGCGCTGATACAGTGGGGTGGGGAATCCCACCCATATCAATATTCATTTTGGAGGCATGTACGGCAAAAATGGAACTTTTGCAAAGAAAAAGGTACATTGCTGAATTTGCCGCCCGGAAAACCGCAGGTTTTTAGGCAAATTCTAAATAGCAAAAATGGGAAACCCATTTTTGCGAAAGGGCAAAGCCCCCGAGAAGCATACCCCGAGAAGCGTGCCAATTTTCTATCTCCTGCGCCTATCCGCTAAATTCCTCCCGATGGGGCGGCGCATATAAACATTCACAACCAAGCCAACAGCAATCATACTTGTAAGCAGGTTCGAGCCTCCATAGCTGATAAAGGGCAGAGGTATACCCGTAACGGGCATCAGCCCGATTGTCATTCCGATATTTTCGAACACATGGGCAATTATCATTGCCGCACAGCCCACTATAATGCACATTCCAAAAGCATCTCCGCTTTTGTATGCGTTGTAAATCCATCTAAAAATAAGTGTGAAGTATAAAAGGATTATTGCCGTTCCGCCTATAAAGCCTATGCCCTCTACTATTCCCGAAAAGATAAAGTCGGTATGTCTTTCTGGAACATATTTTAGCTGTGCCAAGGTGCCTGCTGTGAAAAAGCCCTTGCCTGTAAGTTGCCCCGAGCCTATAGAAAGTTTTGATTGAATTACATTATAGCCTGCACCTAAGGGGTCCATTTCGGGGTCTAAGAAAACCCTAATTCTATCTTGTTGGTCGGGGTTTAGCACAAAGAAATAAAACAATGGCGCTAATACTGCAGCAATTACGAGTGTAGGGACAATGTACTTCCATGAGATTCCCGAAACAAATAGCATGAAAACTAATATGCAAATGAATACGAATGCAGTTCCAAAGTCGGGCTGCCACAAAACAAGCCCTGTGGGAATTGCACAGACTATTAAAATAAGCCCTATATCCTTTACACCTTTTAGCTTCCCATGTTTTTCAATTGAGTTTGAGATAATCTTTGCAAACATAACTATCAGAACGATTTTACATAGCTCTGCCGGCTGAATCGCTCTGTTTATGCTGCTTAGAATGAACCATCCTGCTACAC
>JAAZFD010000247.1 GCA_012511925.1 Clostridiales bacterium | reverse complement strand
TTTCTGGTGATATTCCTCGGCTTTGTAGTAGTTTTCTAAGGGCTTTACCTCGATGGCTATTGGAATATCGTATTTTGCTTGAAGCCTATTTATTGAGCGGTCGATAATGGCTTGGTCGCTTTCATTCGTATAATAAATGCCTGTGCGATATTTTGTGCCAAAATCTCCTCCCTGACGATTGAAAGAAACTGGGTCGATAGATTCATAGAACAGGTCGAGAAGGAATTCAAGAGATATTACTTCAGAATCATAAACAACACGCACCGCTTCAGCATGACCTGTGTTTCGGTGACAAACATCCTCGTAGCTAGGGTTTTGCGTTTTGCCGTTTGCATAGCCTACTTCGGTGTAGGTAACGCCGCGAATTGCACCTATGTACGCCTCTGTACCCCAGAAGCATCCACCTGCAAGTATTATTTCTGCCATTATGAACTCCTTTTTTCTTTATTTTACCACAGGGAATGGGGATTATGCACGTGTTTAACTCACATATCTTTGTTGCCCTCTGCAAAAACTATACTAAGGAGGTGAATGAGATGAAAAACCCTATACATAATATCGAGATACCACTTGGACTAAATATGGCGTTGGCACAAAATCTTGATGCGCTGAACCTTTTTGCAAGCATGACTTACGCGCAACAGCAGATGATTATCGATAAAACGCACTCGATAAGCTCTAAGCAGGAAATGCAAGCGTTTGTTAAGTCTTTTCCTGACTTTATGTAGCAAAAAACTCTTTTCATTATACGAAAATAAATTCGCTTGAACAATATTCAAACAAAGGTTATAATCGTATTATATGTCGTATTTTGAAAGGAGAACCTTATGGCTATAGAAAAAAACACCACTAAAAAAACCGTTGCAAAAAGCACAGATAACAAGGACGAAAAGCTACAAGCGTTACAGCAGGCACTAACTCAAATAGAAAAGAAGCATGGCGCCGGAACTGTCATGAAGATGGGCGCAAAACCCTTGGAGGCTCCTCCTGTCATACCAACAGGCTGTTTAGATATCGACTATGCATTAGGAATTGGCGGAGTTCCGAGGGGCAGAATAATCGAGATTTATGGCCCCGAATCCTCAGGTAAAACCACGCTTGCACTGCATATAATTGCTGAAGCACAAAGATTAGGCGGAATCGCTGCATTCATAGACGCAGAACACGCGTTAGACCCAATCTACGCAAAGAAATTGGGCGTTGACATAAACGAATTATTGATTTCCCAACCCGATTACGGCGAACAGGCATTAGAGGTTGCAGAGGATTTAGCACGAAGCTCGGCGATTGATATTATCGTTGTTGACTCGGTTGCCGCTCTCGTTCCTAAGGCAGAGCTTGAGGGCGATATGGTCGATTCATCCGTGGGCGCACAAGCACGTTTAATGTCTAAGGCTTTACGTAAGATTGCTGGCACAATCAGCAAAACAAAATGCACGCTAGTTTTCATAAATCAGTTACGTGAAAAGATTGGTGTTATGTTCGCAAACCCCGAAACCACGACAGGCGGTAGAGCGTTGAAGTTCTTCTCATCCATTCGTATCGATGTAAGGAGAGGTGAACCAATCAAAAACGGTACTGATATTATCGGAACCCGCACAAAAATTAAAGTTGTTAAGAACAAGATGGCACCTCCTTTCAAGAATGCTGAATGCGACATGATATTTGGTGAAGGCATATCGAGAGAAGGCTCAATCGTTGACCTTGCAACTGAGTTCAAGATTTTGACCCGTACAGGCTCGTGGTATTCTTATGGCGATATGCTTGTTGCACAGGGCAGAGATAATGTTAAAACCTTCTTAAAAGAAAATCCTGAATTTAGTGCAGAAATCGAGAAAAAGGTTCGTGATGCGTTGGCTGAACATATTGGTGGTAAACCCAAAGGTTCCGACGGTAACGACGATAACGACAATAAACAGGATTAAGTGCATTGAATACCAGACATGAAAAAGTCGGTAAACACCGCCTTTTTCATAGCCTAATTTATTAGCTGTTTGGCAAAATGAAATCGGGTTCTGGTAGGTCAGGTCCATAAATTGAAACCAAAGTGATTAGTGGCGGATTGTTAGGAGTTTCGCCATAGGTTTCTATCTTTGAAATCTCATCAAGTATCTCTAAGCC
>JAAZFD010000026.1 GCA_012511925.1 Clostridiales bacterium | reverse complement strand
TATCACTATGAGCGAAAGTGAATAATCTCATCGGGCGCATAGAGACCTAATTAAGCTTAATAAATTCAAAACGGGAGGATATTGAATCCTCCCCTACATTATTCTATGTACTATTCGTGCCTAATTCTCCACAGGCGAACATCACTGTCAAACGCAATATCACTATGAGCGAAAGTGAATAATCTCAATGGTTTTCGCAGATAACCAATCTCATCGTACACTTGTGCCCTTCTTCGCCCTCAATTCTTTGTTCAAAACACGCTTCCGCATTCTAATGCTTTTAGGCGTAATCTCAACAAGCTCATCATCCCTAATAAACTCCAAGCACTGCTCCAAGCTAAAAACCAATGGGGGTGTAAGCCTCAACGCTTCGTCGCTACCCGATGCCCTAATATTCGTAACATGCTTTTTTTTGCAGATATTAACAACAATATCCTCATTCCGAGAGCACTCGCCGCAAATCTGACCTTCATAAACTGGTACGCCTGCCGTTATGAACATTCTGCCCCTGTCCTGCGTGTTGAAAATCCCATAAGCGTTGCTCTCGCCTGTTTCGTGAACCACCAATGAGCCACGCAGCCTCTCAACAATTTCGCCCTTGTGCGGCTCGTATGCGTAAAAAATATGGCTCATAACCCCCAAACCCCTTGTGTTCGTTAAAAGCTCAGAACGAAAGCCCATAAGTCCCCTTGCAGGCACTTTGAAAATTAGCCTTGTTATCTCCTCCTGCGATCTCGTCATATCCAGCATTTCGCCGCAACGAGTACCCATGCTTTCAATAACAGCTCCAACATATTCTTGCGGAACATCAACCGTAAGCTCCTCAATAGGCTCTAATTCTATGCCGTTTTCATAGTGCATAATGACCTTGGGACGAGATACAGCAAACTCAAAGCCCTGCCTACGCATGGTTTCGATTAGAATGGAAAGGTGCAATTCACCCCTGCCGCTTACCTTAAATGCGTCTGTGCTTTCGGTTTCCTCAACACGCATGGAAACATTCGTTTCAACCTCTCGAAACAGCCTATCACGCAAATTCCTTGAAGTTACATACTTGCCCTCACGCCCAGCAAATGGGCTGTCGTTCACCATAAAAGTCATACTGATAGTCGGCTCATCTATATGAATGAAGGGCAAAGGCTCGATGCAATCAACGGCGCAAGCGGTTTCGCCAATCATCAAATCGGATATGCCTGCAACCGCCACAATATCGCCGGTGCTGCATTCGTCTGTTTCAATTCGTTTTAGTCCCTCAAAGCGATATAGCCTTGTTAGCTTTTCTGTGCGAGTGCTTTTTCCGCCGCAAATAGTTATCATCTGGTTGCGTGAAGCGCTTCCACGAACTACCCTGCCTATGCCAATTCGTCCCACATAATCGTCATAATCGATTGTAGAAAATAGAATCTGCAAGGGTGCGGCAATGTCTCCCTGCGGTGCAGGAACATGAGCGATTATCGCATCAAGCAGCGGTTTCATATCGTTTTGAAGATCGGTAGGCGAGTTGCCCGAAATCCCCTCTCTTGCCGATGCGTAAATCACAGGAAATTCGATTTGATCATCCGATGCACCAAGCTCGAAGAACAGCTCCAATGTTTCGTCAACCACTTCTGCGGAACGTGCAACGGGTCTGTCGATTTTATTTATTACAACAACAGGCACTTTGTTCAATTCCAAAGCCTTTTTCAGAACGAAACGGGTTTGCGGCATACAGCCCTCAAAAGCGTCAACAAGCAGCAGAACGCCGTCAACCATCTGCAAAATGCGCTCAACCTCGCCGCCAAAATCCGAATGCCCAGGCGTATCAACGATATTTATTTTATAGCCATTGTATTGAATGCTTGTGTTTTTTGATAGTATTGTGATGCCACGCTCACGCTCTAAATCGCCCGAATCCATAACTCGCTCTTGCACAGCTTCGTTTTCACGAAAAATGCCGCTTTGGCGCAAAAGCCTGTCCACAAGCGTAGTTTTGCCATGGTCAACATGGGCAATTATCGCAACGTTGCGTATTTTTTTATTGTCTTTGTTCATATAACCCTCTCTTTTTGTCCAAACAACTATTATATGACTTTTAGGAAGGGTTGTAAAGTGGGAGAGTACGGATTTTGCATTTTTACGATTGGATATTCACAATTAGCCTTAAATGCTTTGGCAAGTTCAATTATATCGACGGCAAATTCCATAGAAAGTCTTGATTCAGACAAATAGAACCTCACTTTTCGTAAGTAATTATACCAAAATGGGATGGTTCTCAATAGTGATAAGTGATGCGGCGTACCGCCGTGATGTCGCACATTGTGCTGTGATGCGAAGCGTTCCCTCCACGCGCCGCAGGCGTGCATCACAGCGAAAGCTGCATCACGCGCCTAAGGCGTGTATCTCGTTCCCGCAAGGGAACGTATCACTCAAAAAAACGCATTTGTCCATTAGACAAATGCGTTTTTTTGGTGCGAATGGGGGGATTTGAACCCCCAAGGTTTCCCCGACGGATTTTAAATCCGTTGTGTATGCCGTTCCACCACATTCGCAAGCATTATCAATTATAAACTGCATTACGATTTTGTCAAGTATAAATTTTTGCAAACCCAAAAAACAAAAGCCAGCCGATTGGCTGACCTTTGCATTTCTTCGCATTACTTTCTTAGGTTTAGTTCTGCAATGATAGCTCTGTAACGCTCGATATCTTCTTTGATAAGATAGTTCAAAAGACCACGACGTTTACCTACCATTTTGAGCAGACCACGACGAGAATGGTGGTCGTTCTGATTGATTTTCAAATGCTCATTCAAATGGTTGATGCGAGCGGTTAAAAGTGCAATCTGAACCTCGGGTGAACCTGTATCGCCTTCATGACGCGCATGTTTTTGAATAATGGCGTTCTTGGTTTCTTGTTCGTTCATTTTAGTTTCCTCCTTAATTTAATAACCCCAATCGACTAAGCTATGCGTCGGAGTAACGACACAACCGAGCCAATGGTTTGCGTTAAGTATTATAACATAAGAGTTTTTGATTGTAAACTGTTATTTTTACTTCTCAACAAAAACTACTTCCCTTTTAGCTTCCTTTCAATCACAGAACCAACGCCAAGCACTAAAATAAGCGAAATTTAATAAACTGCGGCAAAGGCATCTCCAGAAACACCTAACAAAGCGGCAAATATCGGCACAACTATCAAGAACAAGCCCGCAGCAAATGCTAGTAGTGCTATTCTCCCTTAGATTGCTGTTTGTCCACTCCCTTTTACCCCCGTTTGCCTCGCTTTTTTATCTGTTTAATAACAATAGTCAAAATGATAAGCACAAACGCCACAATACCAACCACCTTCATTAAAGCATCCCGAAAGGCGGGGTTGGGATTATCCGCATTAACAATCGCCATCGTGATAATTACCGCAAACATAATGGGAATCCACATCTCAAAGTTGTCTTTTGGCGCATCGCCTATATAAATCGTCTCTTTTTTGCTAAGAGTTCTATTCTGTGCAAACTTCATAACCGCCTTCAGCACCTGCTGCAAAGTAGGTACACCCACTTGAGTTTGACTTTCAATCAACAAAGGCACAACCCGCCCGCCACCGTGGAAGAACGCTCCAAAGGCATCTAATTTTTCATAATGTTTTTCTGCCTTGCGCTTGCCCATACACGCATAACTCGCATTAATAACCACATACATATCGTCTGCGACAAAAGTGGCAACAAGGGATATATAGCTCAATAACCCCCGTTTTTTCTTTCGAAAGTGCGGATACTCACCCTCATAGCCGACCTCTCTTAGTACAGTTATTATTCTCTCTCTCGTTTCCTGCAAAAGCTGTGGGTCGGCTAATCTTTCAGATTTTAACGGATATTCGCTTGCCGCTTCGTATAACTCAAAGAAAATCAAGCGCCAAAGCGGCTCGCATGATTTGTCTGCCATTACATTCCTTAGCTTTTTTAACGCTTTCGCCCGAATTTTTTCGTTTTTTGCATTCCTATACGCATCAAGATTGGGAAGTAGCTTTTCACAATCCGCTCGCTTTACGTATTCTATGAACAAGTCGAATTGTTCGTCATTGTATTCGTATTCGTTATCGCCGGGGTTGAAATACCACATTATCGGCTCGAACTTGTATAGTGGTAAAAACTTTTTTTCTTTCTCGTTTACCAAACGCTCGTCGAACCAATTCCGTCCGCCAAGGTCTCCCAATGCCTTCGCAAGCATTCCCCAAGAGTATTTGTTTGTACTGTAGGTGGCGGCAACATAATTGAACATATCATATTCTACAACTAAGTCCTTGCAACGCAAGGTAGCTATAGTTTCCTCTTTGGTTTCCTCGTTAATCTGCAAGAATTTAAGCACAAACAAATCACCATCTTTTTGTAGCTCGTAGTTGGCAATAGGCAAATCGCTCAAGTTTTCAACCTCTGCTTCTACAAAAACAAGATTCATAACCGAAGAAATCGTATCAATAATCTCATAATAATACTTACCGTTTTTATTTAATAAGTATTGACGATTGCCCTCTGTGAAAAGATAATAGTTAATCCTACGAAAGCATTTAACAACCAAATTGTCAAGCGCAGATGTAGCTTCGTTGAAAGCCTCCGCCTTTTGGTCCATCAGATTCAAAAAATCATCATGCTGGGAAGCCAAAAAGAACAAAATATTGCTTATCTTCATATCCTCTGAAAGCCTTGCCTTGCTTTCGTCAGACAATATTGAATCCGTTTCCGCTAAAAAATCCTTTATCGTTCTGCGAATTTGTACTTGAATCTTTTTTGGAATCATCTCGGCATGAACATAATTCTCCCTGCTTTGAACATGCAATGCCGTATCAAAAAACAAATGAAGCTGGCTTAGTGCCTCTAATTCGCTGTTGTAAAACCTCATCCGATTCCTCCCTTGTTTAAATATTTAATTCTTCGCAGGTTAAGACCCTGTCAACGCTGAAGTAGAAGTTCTCGTTTCCAATTATATCACATAAACCATAGCTTTTTAATTTATTCATAACTTTTTCATGTGCGCCGCACACAATAAGTTTTATGCCGTTTTTCTCGCATATCTCGTAGTAATCCGAAAGTGCTGTCATTGCGCTAACATCCACCAATGGCACACCACGAATAGACAGTATTACCGTATTATAGCCCACAACCTTTTCAAGCGCTTCGGTTAACTTCTGTGAGTTCATAAAGAACATAGGACCAGAAATATACACCACAACCGTATCTTTGAATCTCTCCTCGATAGTTGCGTGATGTTCTTCTTTATCGCTTGCTTTCATCTTATGTCTTTCAATTTTTGAAGTGCTAACCTCAAGTTTAGACACGCTGAATAGGAACACAACCAAAGCCACGCCTATTCCAAGCAAAATTGCAATCGTTAGGTCGAAAACAATGGTCGCCAACATCGTAACTAAAAAACTCGAAATAGGACCCTTCATGCGCTTTGAAAAATAGCTCTTTATGCTATCCCAATCGTTCATTCTAAATGCCGTCATAAACAGCACACCTGCCAAAGCCGACAAGGGCAAATGCTTGAAAATAGGCGATATAACAAGCACGCAAACCAACAAAACCAACGAATGTATAACGCCCGTAAGCCTTGTTATTCCGCCTGCCTTTATTCCTACGCTTGTTCTCGCCATAACAGCGGAGATGGGAATCCCGCCAAAAAAGGGTAGTGCCATATTAGCCAAACCTTGCGAAACAAGCTCTCTGTCGGTGTTGTAGCTTTCTTTTTTCATTCTGCCTGCACATGAAGCGCAAAGCAGCGTTTCAATCATGCAAAGCACAGCAATAGAGAATCCGGGAGACAAATATGTCGTAATATCGCCCAACTTCATAGCAAAAATATCAAGTCTGTTTTCAAGCATAATAGTTCTTGGAATCTCGCCTACTGTGGGTATATCCAGCTTCAAAAGCATCATTGCAATTATCGCTAAAATCGTTCCTAAAAGCGATGAAGGCATAAAACCATTCCATTTTTTCGGCCAGAAAATCATCAACAGCACCACGAATAGCCCAACAAGCATATTAGGAATATTTATATGAAAGCCGTTAGCAAAATACGAAATAATTCTCTGAACCGCACCATCGCCTACGGAGGTTGTTCCAAAAAAGCTATCAATCTGCCCGAATGCGATAATAAGTGCAATGCCCGAGGTAAAGCCTGTTATTACGGGTAGGGGAATGAAGTTTACAATTCTGCCCAACTTGAATATTCCGCAAAGCAATATAATAATTCCTGCGATTAAGCCGACTATGAACATTCCTTGAATCGAATGCTTAGCTAAAGTTAACGCTAAAATTGCCGTCATTGTGCCTGTAGGGCCTGAAAGCTGATACGAAGCACCCGACAATGCACTTGTAATAAAGCCGCCTATGATTGCGGCAACAAGCCCAGCCGATGCCCCTGCACCAGAAGCGATTCCGAAAGCCAATGCAAGCGGCAATGCGACAGCCGCAACAGTTACACCTGCTATTAAATCTTTGGAAAACTTTGTGCCGTTATAACTTGTAAATTCTCTTTTCAGGTCTAAAATGTATTTTTTCATTTGCAACTCCAGTTATACTTATTCGTGCAGCCACAAATTCTAATATATCACAATTAACAAAGGTATGCACCCGTTTACACAAAAGATATAATATTTTATTTAATTTCGGGTTTTACCTTTTCAAGCATTTCGGGTTTTGTTACTCTTTTAAGCAGAACAATCAAATCGTCAGCCTGTTCGTTAGTTAAGCCTTTTTTAGAAATTATGTATTCTTGATTGCCCGATAAAATCAAAATATAGGAATTCTGTGCATCATACACCTTTTCTAAATCGGAATAATTATGCTTTGAAAGCTCGTTACGAACGTCCGTTGTTAGCTGTATTTCAAAATATGTATCATAAAATGTATATGTTTTAGGAACAGACAATATATCCGATTCCTTTTTGTACCTTATTTTTGGCTCTAAAACTAATCGTAAAGCTAAAACGATTAAAATTAGGTTCAATGCTATAATAAGTGATTTTATAATTATATTGTTAGAAAAAATATCAATCAACTTAATAGCAGGAATCAGAAAAACCGATATAAGAAACGGAATAAACCGATAGCCTTTACCAAAAAACATTACATGCACAAAGTCCTTATACGCATTATAATCAACCGTATTTTTAAACTTTATCGGCATTTTGCACCTCAACTAACTATCTTCAATTTTTTTGGCTCGATAACCCTTATAAGCAAATTGCGTAAATCAGTAGTTTGCTCGGGCGTTAAATCCTTTTTTGCGATTAAGTAAGCATGTTTTTTTCCAACGTAAAGAAGAAAGGTATTACGGGTTTCTCTTACCTTATACAGCTCTGAATAATCCATCTTTGTATAGTCGCTAACCGTTTCAGACTGTTGCTGTATTTCAAAATTTGTATCGTAAAACTTGTATGTACGAGGAAGAATCGTAATTTTTGGAAGTCTTTTAAACATTGCTTTAGGTTGTAGAAATATTAGATACAAAAATGACAGCATTATGGCTATAAGAAATATTGTATTATCGGCAGTATTTTTAGAAAGCTCCATAAACCCCATAACCAACTGCAATAAACTCAAACCTATATAAAACAAAGCAATCAGCTTTATAAGAGTAGCAATCTTTCTCGAAGTGAAATAAAGCTCCTCATAAGCCTTATAATCAATTTGTGTTGTAAACTCTATCGGCATTTTGCACCTCAACCAACTATCTTCAATTTCTTTGGCTCTATAACCCTTATAAGCAAATTGCGTAAAGCCTGCGCTTGCTCTATCGGTATATCAGATTTTCGAATTAAGTATGCTTGATTACCAGAAATATATAAAAGAATGGTGTTTCGTGTTTCACAAACCTTAGTAAGTTCGGAATAGTCTTTGCAAAATCACTAACCTTTTCCGATTCTATCACCAGCTCAAAATGGTTATCATAAAAGGTAAATTTTCGAGGAACGGACAATAGTTTAGATACCTTTTTATACTGAATTTTAGGCAGAAAAAACACTATAAACCCCAAAAAAATTGACAATGCAATTATTAAAAGTATTAGCCTTGCGTAAACCCGAAAAATACAAGGTATAAAAATGGAAACTGCCGATAGCAATACTGCAACAACAATAAAGAACGAGCCAATAAACTTTGCCGTTTTATAGCGCGATTTATACAACGAAAAATAAATGAACTCCTCAAAAGTTTTAAAATCAACATTAGTAGTAAACTCTATCGGCATACTTCACCTCGAACTTTTATGAATTGATATACGGCTAAGCTAAGCCTAGCCGTAGTAGATTACTTACTCCTCTAATACCGCCAACACAGCATCTCTAACCTTTTCCATTTCCGCTTCAAAATCACTTGGCTGTTTATCGCTTTCGTCATTTTCGTAGCTTTGTGCTGTCTCTATTGATTCGTCTGTTTGCTCTTCTGTGGCAGTTATCGCAAAGTTTTTACACGCTTGAACCGAATCTTTGTTTTCGCCGTTCCCCTCGTTATCATCGTTTTTCTCTTTGTCCTCTACCTTATCGCCAAGTGTTGCGGAAGTTTCGATTGCGTTATCTATCTCCTCGGCTGACAATAAATCCTCTGTAACCGTTAAAAATTTAGGGGCTTTGGTAGTACGCTCAACCACGTTTGGTGTTTCAACCTCAACGCCATCATTCTCCGCATTGATTTTCAAAATATAGTGGTATAGCTCTGCCGGGGATTCGTACTCGTCTGGAAAGTCAATTTCGCTTTTCGTAACCTTTTTTTCGGTACTGCTACCGCTGAATTTAGGTTGAAAATTTTCTATATAGTTCTGTAGCTTCTGAGCAATATTCGCAAGTGCAAAGCCCATTTCATCATGAATAGCGTTCTGCTCCTTGATTTTTGCGGCAGCCTCTAATTCCATTTTCTCGCACTTTTTCATAGCTTTAGCAAGTAAATGGTTTGCCTTTTCCTGCGCTGCAACTATTATAGCATTCGCTTCCTTTTTTGCGTTTTCAACCGCCTTCATGGCTTGCGCTTGAGCATTCGCCAACTCCTTTTCCGCTTGAGCCAACACACGCTTTTTTGTTTCCGAGGCAGTAGTAAGCGCTTCTACAATGCTATCCTCCCTTTGCCTGTAATCGTCTAATTCCTTTTCGTAGTCTGCTATCTTTGAGTTTGCCATAATTATCTCTACATTTTGTTTAACAATTAAAGCGTCCATCTCTTTTCTTTTCATTTTGCTACCACCTTTCGTGCCTCTATATACTAATTATAAGTAAAAACTATTATTTTTCAATAACTATTTAGTTTGTTTTGGGAATTTCCAAGCCTAAATGCTCATACGCACCGTTTTGGGGAACTCGCCCCCTCGGAGTGCGTGCGATATAGCCCAAGCGCAACAAGTACGGCTCATATACATCTTCCAATGTTTGAGAGTCCTCACCCGTTGCTGCCGCCAAGGTTTCCAGACCCACCGCTTTTCCTCCGAACTTCACAATCATGGTTTCTAAAATTCGCCTGTCGGTTTTGTCTAAGCCTAACTCGTCTATATCAAGCATAT
>JAAZFD010000246.1 GCA_012511925.1 Clostridiales bacterium | reverse complement strand
GATAACAACATAGGCTTTATTGCTTAACCTTCTTGGATATCCATCTGCATAGCCAGTGGTAATTACAGCGGTGCGAAGTTTTTCGTGGCTTTCGTATGTTCGGCCATAGCTAATTGAAGAGCCTTGCGGAAATACTTTCACCTGCCCTACTCTGCTTTTCAAAGTCATAACAGGCTTCAAAACTCCGTTTTCAACAGGTATGCTATCGGGGTACAGCCCATAAAGCATTATTCCTTCACGCACCATATCAAAATGCGCTTTTGGGTGATTCAAAATGCTGGCGCTATTGCTTGCATGGCAGCACTCAATATTATAGCCTCGCCTTTGTACGCCATTTCGCACGCTTTCAAAGCTGTTGATTTGCCAATTCGTGTATTCGTTTTGCGATTCGGTATCAGCTACCGACATGTGTGTGTACATTCCAACGACTTCAAGATTGCTCATTTCAAAGATTTTGCATATTGAATCAATCGCAGACTCTACATGTTTTTCGCCTTGAGCCAAAATCCCAGCCCTACCCATGCCAGTATCGATTTTAATATGAACCTTTATATGCACATTTGCGTTTTTTGCAGCAACATTCAATTCCTCTGCATGTGAAAAATCTACCGCTGTTTGTATTAGGTCATATTTTGCAAGCAGTTCCGCATATTCGCAGCTTGTATAGCCCAAAACTAAAACGGGGAGAGTAATTCCGTTTTCTCTTAACTCTATTGCTTCGTCAATGCATGCCACCGCAAACGCAGATGCTCCGTTTTCTTGCAAAAACTTTCCACACTCTACTGCCCCATGCCCATAAGCATTTGCCTTAATAACACACATAACGGGGCGATTTGAAGCAGCCTTTGCAACTTCAAGATTGTGTTTTAATGCAGAAAAATCTATTTCTGCCCAAGTGCGTGAATTGTATTTTATTTCGTTAGTCATTTTTAATAAAGTTTAAGGAACGGCTTATTACTGCCGTTCCTAATAAGTTAATATGCAATTATTGTTTGCCTATCGTGGCAACCATTACCGCCTTTATTGTGTGCATTCTGTTTTCTGCTTCGTCGAATACCTTTGAGTGTGTTGAGCGGAAAACCTCGTCGGATACTTCCATTTCCTTTAAGCCGTACTTTTCAAATACTTCTTTGCCGACAGCAGTTTCAAGGTCATGGAAAGCGGGCAAGCAATGCAGGAATACAACCTCAGGATTGCCTGTAAGTTTCAACATGTTCATATCTACCCTGTAAGGTGATAATAGCTTTATGCGCTCTTCAAACTGTGCTTCTTCACCCATGGATACCCATACATCGGTGTAGATAACATCTGCCCCCTTAACATCTTTGATGTCATCGGATAGAGTGATTGTTGCGCCTGTTGTTTTTGCGATTTCTCTCATCTCAGCAACCAGCTTTTCATCTGGGAATAGTGATTTAGGAGCAATAGCTACAAAGTCCAAGCCCATCTTTGCTGAACCTATCATCAAGGAGTTACCCATATTGTTTCTTGCATCGCCAACATAGACGAACTTAACCTTGTTAAGCGGCTTATGTACATGCTCTTCAACTGTTAAGAAGTCCGCTAAAATCTGTGTGGGGTGGTACATATCTGTCAAACCATTCCACACTGGAACACCAGAGTGTTTAGCAAGCATTTCAACAGTTTCTTGAGTGAAACCACGGTACTCGATTCCATCATAGAATCTACCCAAAACCTTTGCTGTATCTTCAAGCGATTCCTTTTTACCCATTTGGCTATTTTGCAGGAAGGTAACATGAGCGCCCTCGTCGTTAGCTGCTACCTCGAAAGCACAACGGGTACGTGTTGAAGTTTTGTCGAACAGCAAAACAATGTTTTTGCCCTCCAAAAGCTGTGTGCGGATTCCTGAACGCTTATTGCGCTTCAAATCATGCGCTAAGTCGAGCATGTAACGGATTTCCTCGGGTGTGAAGTCCTTCAGTGTCAAAAAGTGTCTACCTTTTAGATTTACTGGCATATTTTTCTCCTTCCTTTGCGTTGTTACGCTATTTAATATACTTCCTGCTTACATATTCGCTGGTAAAGCTACGGAGAACTGCTCCGTAATCCATCGTAAAGCGCAGGGTATCGCCAACATTGTACAGTTCAGCATTTGTTAAGTCAACCAGCAAATGGTCAGATGATGCACCTACTATGCTAATATATTTTTCTGCGGTGTTAGAAACGAATTCAAGCCCTTCGGTATTTGTATCTTGCCTACCTATTGCAAGGATTCCTCTGCGCATTATTCCCTTATCCTCAATAGAAACCTCTTCACCAAAAGCATTTCTTCCCGTTATGCCTATGGGCTTAGAAGGCTTCATTTGGATTTCTACGAGTTCAGCGTTAAGAGTGATTGCATCACCATACATACCTTCCATTAACTCGCAAAGTGCGGTGTCCTTACCCAATGCAAAGGATTCTCCTAAGCGCAGGTTAGTTATGCCCTTTGGTACTCCACCTGATTTTAGGAACTCTAAGGTTGAAGAGTTTCCACCCGATACAAAGGGTAACTCAATCGAGAACTTATCTCTAATCATCTGAGCGATGTTAGCAAGCACGGTAAGGTTTTTTTCATCAGGAAGTATTCCGCCATAGCAAGTAAGGTTCGTGCCTACGCCATACAACTCTAAGTTTTTATGTTTTAAAACTGCTTTGGCTACGGCTAAGATTCCTTCTTCGTTTTCAAAGAATCTTCCCTCTCGCAAGTCGCCTAAATCAATCATTAAAACAACCTTGTGCTTTTTAGCCCTACCCTCTGCGGCTTCACCAAGCATATTTATTGTAGCTATTTCGCTTTGCAGGGATATATCCGAATGCGCTAAAACATCGTTTATTTCGCTAATTGCAGAAATTCTAAGTAGCATCTTAGGCTTTGTAGTCTTTATACGCCTAAGGTTTATTATTCGAGAATCGGCAAACATATCTGCCTTAGAGTTGTTTACAAGCTCTACGACTTTCTCGTCAGCACAAAAAACCTTTGTTACCATTGCGCAGGTCAAACCTTTTGAATGGCAAAGGTTCACAAGAAAATTGAGGTTGCTCTCAAGTTTCGATAGGTTGATAATCATTTCTGGGTACATATTTTCCTCCGTGATTTTTATTTTTACATGAAAATAGCAAGCCAAAAAACAACTCGCTACTTCATTATAATTTTATATCTTTTTGAGCTTTGCTCCCTCTTTGGAATCCTCCACCGTATAGCCCATCTCTTTTAGAGCATCACGCAATCTATCCGCTTCTGCCCAATTCTTGTTTGCTCTGGCTTCGTTTCTTTTAGCTAATAAATCATGTGCTTCTTGCGGTATTTCATCTGCTTTTTCTTTTTGTAATACGCCCAACACACTTGTAAAAGCATTGAATAGCTTCAATGTTTCATCAATCGCTTTTTTGCTTCTCGGAACACTAATAAACGAATTGCTTGCCCTAACTATCTCAAACAAAACACCTATTGCGTCTGCTGTATTTAGGTCGTCATTCATCGCTTCTTCAAAGGATTGCTTAAACCCTTTGAGTTCGTTCATAAATTCAGCTTCACCATCGGTTATCTGTTCGCTTACTTTCGCTTCCAGTAACCTTTCTTTTGCTGTACGCAAGCGTTGAATTGCAGGCTCGGTTTGCTCTAACAACTCCTTTGAAAAGTTCATAGGCGAACGGTAATGCGACGAAAGCATGAAAAGCCTTACAACTTCGGGGTTAAACACTTCGGTTATTTCACGCACATTAAAGAAATTCCCCTTGCTTTTGCTCATCTTTTGGTTGTTGATATTGATATGCCCATTGTGCATCCAATAGTTTGCAAAATTCTTTCCCGTTGCGGCTTCGCTTTGAGCTATTTCATTTTCATGGTGCGGGAAAATCAAATCCACTCCGCCAGCGTGAATGTCAAAGCTTTCACCTAAAATACTTAAACTCATAGCAGAGCATTCGATATGCCAACCCGGTCTGCCCTTGCCCCAGGGGGAATCCCATGAAGGCTCACCAGGCTTTGCGCTTTTCCATAATGCAAAATCTAAGGGGTCTTTCTTATGCTCTGTGGGGTCTATTCTTGCACCGCTTTCCAAATCGTCAAGCGATTGCCCCGATAGTTTGCCGTATTCAGGATAACTTCTAACGCTGAAATACACATCTCCATTTTCAGCAACGTATGCGTGTTGTTTATCAACGAGCTTTTGAACTAAGGCAATAATATCATCTATATGCTCTGTAGCCCTTGGGTTATTTGTAGAACGTAGAACACACAAGGAATCAGCATCTAAAAAATACTCTTCATTATAGCGGTTAGCGATTACTTTGTACGGGAGATTTTCTTCGTTC
>JAAZFD010000245.1 GCA_012511925.1 Clostridiales bacterium | reverse complement strand
GTTTATACCTGCATATATGCCCTGTGCCGCCGCTTCCTCGTAGCCTGATGAGCCGTTTATTTGCCCTGCGAAATACAGGCCCTCTATGCGCTTTGAAGCCAATGTAATATCCAACTCTGTGGGGTCTATGCAATCGTATTCTATGGCATAGCCGTAACGCATTATCTCGGCATTTTCAAGCCCTGCAATCGTGCGTAGCATAGCTATTTGAACATCAACCGGCAGGCTTGTGCTAAGCCCTTGAACATATTGCTCTGTTGTAGTAAGCCCCTCGGGTTCTATGAAAATCTGATGTTTTTCCCTGTCGGCAAACTTCACGATTTTGTCCTCGATTGACGGGCAATACCTTGTGCCTGTAGCTCTCACAAGTCCGCTATACATGGCGGAGCGGTGCAGATTTTTATTGATTATCTCATGGGTTTTTTCGTTTGTGTATGTGAGATAGCAGGGAGTTTGTTCCCTTTCGATTTTGCTTGTTAGGAAAGAAAAGCGGTGCATGGGTTCATCGCCATGCTGAACAATCATCTTTGAATAATCAACAGACCTACCGTTTATGCGTGGCGGTGTGCCTGTTTTGAATCTGCGCAACGCAAAGCCTAAGTTTTCCAAAGATGCGGATAATTTATTTGCAGAGGTAAGCCCTGCTGGACCTATGTTTTCGGTGTGCTCGCCTATTAGCACTCGGCTTTTGAGATATACTCCGCAAGCGACAACAAGCACTTTGCAACGAAATTCTGAGCCGTCTGTGCATTTTACGCCTGTGATTTTGCCGTTTTCTACGAATATTTCTGAGCATTCGCCCTGCATAAGCCGTAGATTTTCGGTGTTCTCAATAACCGACTTCATACGCTCGTGGTATCTGCGCTTGTCCATCTGCGCCCTAAGCGATTGAACAGCCACGCCCTTGCCTGTGTTAAGCATACGGACTTGAATCATGGTATCATCAGTCGCAAGCCCCATTTCACCGCCTAACGCATCTATTTCACGAACCAAATGCCCCTTTGAAGTGCCGCCTATTGCAGGATTACAAGCCATGAATGCAACAGACTCTAAATTTATAGTAAGGCATAGCGTTTTATGCCCCATTTTCGCCAAGGCTAAAGCCGCCTCACAGCCAGCATGACCAGCTCCAAGCACAATAGCCGTATATTCCATAGCGGAAGAAAAAATCACTTAGTTAGGCTCACTCCGTCAACATCGTCTGTTTCTGCAAGTTTAACATTGACGCGTTCCGCACGAGAGGTTGGAACGATTTTTCCGATAAAATCTGCGCAAATCGGAAGCTCTCTATGTCCTCTGTCAATTAGCGCTGCAAAACGGATTACCTTCGCCCTGCCCATGTCCATAACTGCGTCCATTGCCGCTCTTGCGGTTCTGCCTGTGTATAGCACATCGTCAACCAACACAATACGCTTGTCGTCAACCGAAAACGGAACATCTGTTGAGTTCACGATTGGCAAACCAGTTTCTACGGCTATATCATCACGATAAAATGCAATATCGAGTACACCAAAGGGAATTTTTACGCCCTCTGTGCGCTCGATTATGTTCACAAGACGCCTTGCAAGCGGAACTCCCCTGTTGCAGATTCCTATAATGCAAAGTTTTTCCGTGCCGTCATTGTTTTCGATTATTTCGTGCGCAATGCGAATTAACGCCCTGCTTAATGCACTGCTATCCATTAGTTCTACTTCGTTCATAATTCTCTCCATTTTTTTATTTTACGCTGTATAAAGCGTTTATTTCCTCCAATAATTTATCGTCTGCGCCGAGTTTTTTCAATGCTTTTGTGAAATACTCGGGCAAGGGTGCATAAAAACGCATGGGTTCATGGGTTTTGGGGTTCAAAAACTCTAAGTTTATTGCGTGGAGCGCCTGCCCCGCTAAGCCTAAATTATTTTTCCCCGTTGAGTACAACTCGTCGCCAAGCACAGGTCGCTTTATATGCGCCAAATGTACTCTTATTTGGTGCGTTCTGCCCGTTTCGAGCCTTGCCTCTATAAGCGTTGTTTCGCCAAACCTGTAAAGAGCCTTGTAATGCGTAATGGCCTCCCTTGCGTGTGGGTATTTTTCAAGCACCGCCATACGCTTTCTGTCCTTTGGATGTCTGCCAATCGGTGCATTTATGGTGCCACAATCCTCTTTAATGTTTCCGCAAACAAGCGCTAAGTATATCCTATGAACGCTACGCTGTTTTATTTGCTCACTTAGGCTTAAATGCGCTAAATCGTTTTTGGCGATTACCAGCAGGCCTGTTGTGTCTTTGTCTATTCTGTGAACAATGCCTGGCCTACGCTCTCCGCCAATTCCCGACAAGTCCTTTATATGAAACATAATTGCGTTTACAAGCGTTCCGCTTTCATGTCCCGGGGACGGATGCACCACCATGCCTTTTGGCTTGTTTATTACTGCAAAATATTCGTCTTGAAACACTATATCAAGCGGAATATCCTCTGGCATAAGCTCGCTTTCAATCGGTGTTGGGGGAATTATCGTAACCGTATCGCCAAGCCTTAGCTTTAGGTTTGAGGTTGCGTTTGTGTCATTCACAAGCACATTCCCTGCGCTTATTAGCTTTTGCGTTTGTGAGCGTGTGAACTCGGAAAAATAATTTTCTCGCAATACATCTGTGGCAAACACATCAAGCCGTAAGCCTACGCAATTTTCCTCAACCTCTGCCGAGATAATATCTTCCTCGAATTCTGCTCTATTCGTCATCTTTGCTTTCTATCTGTGGCTCCGTTTGTGGAATTTCTGCCGCAAATAGCTTTCCCGTTTTCTCGTAGTTGTCTAAAATCTGCTTGCCATGGAAGAATAATAAATCCATTATAAGCAGTGTTGTTCCGATTGTTAACGCCGCATCTGCCACATTGAATACGGCAAAGTTTATAAGCCTAAAATCGAACATATCACGCACATAGCCAAACATCATTCTGTCTGCAAAGTTGCCTATTGCGCCTGCGAGTATGAGTATTATCGAGTATCTAAACAAAGTGTGCATGTATTTGTATTTCTTGATTAGGAAAAAAACAAGCCCAATAATTAGGATTGAGTTCACGATAACCAGAATGTAGGGTGCATTTTTCAAAAAGCCGTAAACCGCACCACGATTTTCAACGTAGGTTAGGTGGAATACTCCCTCGAACAAAGGAAGTGTGCCGCCCTCAAGCACGGGGAGCTTAGCGGCAGACAAAAACTTTACAAGCTGGTCTATTACAATTATTAGTAATCCAATTATTAGTGGCATACTACCTCCTAAATTTTCAAATTAAAATAGTATTATACAGGCTTATGGTCTTTTTTGCAAGCGTGGGAGATTTTACAAAAACCTGTTTATAAACCACTTTGCTTTGTGTTATAATTCATTTGTGCGATTGGATAATCCCTGTCTTATCAACCATTGCTTGGTTTAGTATTCGGTATGGTCGCACAGGTCATGGGGGTATAGCTCAGTTGGTAGAGCGCTTGAATGGCATTCAAGAGGGCAGCGGTTCGACCCCGCTTATCTCCACCAAACTCCAAGTGTTTTATGTTTTGTTTTTCTTGTTCGGAAAAGGTGCGGAGTGTTCTCCGTGCTTTTTCTTTTAGGGGATCTGTGCTTGTGTACTGCGTTGTCAAAGTGCTTTTAGCGTTGCTCTTTCGGTTGCTTGTTTTGTTTATGGTGTGTTGCTGCGAAGTTTAACTCGTGGTGTGCTTTGCTCGTTTCGCTTAATGCTTTGCAAGTGCTTTTCTGTGTTTCGTCTAATGCAAGTAAATTCTACTTTCTCATTACGTTTTTTGGGGACAACTCCATTCGCAACGCTTATCAAAATATGCTATAATAAGCCATCAATATTTCGAGGTGATACTATGTATTCAGCAGATACTATGCCGGGAATGAGTTCATGTATTTGTGCTCAGTGCAATACTCCCCAATTTGTTATGAGCGAAAATATGATGCTTTTGCCCTGTTTTAATTGCGGCGGAGTGCTGTTTTTCCGCTAAAAAAGAATTATTCGGCACAATTATTCTCTACCCACTACCCACTATTCCCTAATCCGCTCGGTTTTATCGGTTACTCTGTTAGTGGTTAGCGTGTTTCCGTGTTTTGCGTTTTAAGTGCCTAATTTTGCATTACGCAGCCGAAGAACGGATAAACCCCAAAAGGCGGGTTGCCCCGCCTCTATGGTCTTCCCTCTCTCCTAAGCTAAGATAATTGCTAAATAAACAGGTTTACGTTTGATTCCTCGGCATCGCCTAAGTAAGTACCCACGCCAGCCAGCTCAACGCCGTCGATTAGTTCCTCGGGCTTGATTCCCATAACGTCCATACTCATCGTGCAGGCGATAACCTTTACGCCCGATTTAATCGCGTTCTGAATCAAATCTTCGAGCGAATCAACATTTTTGCCTTTCATAATATTACGCATCATGGCAGTTCCCATGCCGCCCATATTC
>JAAZFD010000244.1 GCA_012511925.1 Clostridiales bacterium | reverse complement strand
GCTCGCAGCCTCGGCAAAGCCGGAAGAGGGCAGAATATTTACTTTTGTGTTCGTACTCTCTGCAAATTGCATAATTTCATGAAATTGTGCTCCGCCGATTCCTCTGCCGAGAACCGCATATACAATATCTTGTCCGCAAATAAGGAGTTTAGAGATGCGTTCGTTCAAATCATCAAAATCTGAAGCTGTTTCGTAAAGCTCATCAAGTGTTTCGTATTTCAAATTGGAATCAGTTATAAATTTAACAGTAGGATGGTTTCTCGTATGCAAAACCAGCCTTTTACCTTCTGAATTAGCCGAAAGTATTTGATTGTAGGATTCCTGTGTTATGCTGCCCTTTACAGCCAAAGGAGCGATTATTAAAGTTGCCATGTCGATAACCTTTCTGTTTCTGTATGTATTATCTGCAATGTTACCTATTATAATGTATCAAATTGTAATTGCAAAGCCAGCTTAAAAGGGTATATAATAAATGAACAAAATTTATAAGGTGAAATATGGATAAACGACCTGTAGGCGTGTTCGATTCGGGCTTAGGTGGCGCAAGCGTATTGCGTGAAGCCCTGAAAATATTGCCTACTGAAAACTACATATACTATGGCGACAACAAAAATGCACCGTACGGAGACAGAAGCGAGCAGGAAATCCTCGAGCTTTCGCTTAAAAGTGCAGACTTTTTGATGTCATTCGGAATAAAAATTATGCTTTTAGCGTGCAACACCGCAACAGGAACAGCTATTCGAGAAATCAGAGAGCGATTGTCGATTCCGGTTATAAGCATCGAACCAGCAATAAAGCCCGCTTGCGAAGAAGTGATTGAGGGCAAAATTCTAATGCTTGCAACAAAAGCTACAACAAAAATGGAACGTTATCACAAGCTCAAAGCAAAAATGCCGAAATGCTGTGAAATAGTCGATGTGCCATGCCCGGGCTTAGTGGAGCGCATAGAACAGGGAGTTTTAGGAATTGGTGAGTTCGATGACATTTTGAATTCGCATCTAAGAAATTTTGAGGGCGAAAACATTGGCGGAGTTGTGCTCGGTTGCACTCACTATGTATTTATTAAAGAAGTAATTGCGGATTATGCAAAGCGTCATTTTGTCGGGAGTTGCAAATTATTTGATGGGAATGCAGGTACTGTGCATCAACTCGCGCGTGTGCTTAATAATAAAGGTTTGCAGAATGATTGCAAGAAACCAAGCGTGGAGTTCCATACAAGTGGTGAGGAAACCATACTCAAACCATTATTCGATAAACTATTGAACTCGTAAATCAAAAAATAATTTTCGGCTCATACTAAGCACAATGCGAAAAAGTTTTCAATATGCTAACTATGCGAGGCGAACGTTTTTAAGGAAGCATTTTAATATATTTCGGAACGAATTACCCATATTTGCTCGACAAACTATATGTTGTATGTAATGAAATTAGCTTATACTGCATAGTTAAAAATCTTTTTTCAAAATAAGTACAAAAAACTTTAAAAAAAGTGTTGACAAACAAAATTATATGGGGTATCATAACAAAGCTGTCGCAAAAGCGGAGGGTTCACAAGGGGTTGACCCGAACG
>JAAZFD010000243.1 GCA_012511925.1 Clostridiales bacterium | reverse complement strand
TGCGTCAATTTTGCCTACAAGTGGGTCGACTACGTCTGTTTCAAGCGCTATATCAACTGCAAAGGGAATGTTTTGAGCTGTTTTGGTGAAATCAAGGTCTGCATTCTGGCTTCAAAGTGTAACGCTCAAAATTCCGTCAACTCGAACTGACTCGCCCATAAGCTGCATTTCACGAATTATGGCCGCACCCTCACAGTTTATGATTCGCATAGCATCCTGTGCTATAACCTCCTCACGCAAGCGCACAGTTTGGTCGCCTACGGGATGCAAATTACAATATTCGAAAGAAACGCTCTTTTGCTCAATATCGTCTTGCTGGGCAAGCAGCTGCCTTTTTGAGTTGTCCTCTAAACGGCATTGAATGTCCGCTACCGCCTCGAGCTTGATTGAGTTGTCAACCAATGCGGTGTTGAAGGTTATTAGCTCTGCATGAACTACCGCCTTCATGTGCGGTTTTGCTCCGTTATGCTCGAAGCTATGCCTGAACGTTGCTACGGAGTCAAAGGAAAAAAGCTCATCATCAGAGCAAATACAATGAATCATAATGCTTCCTTCGGTTTGTATGCGGTTTTCTGTTACCTCAACCGAAGTAACCTCTATTCTTCCCGTAGAAGTTAAAAGCCTGTTTGCGATTCGCTCATGTGGTAGGGGAACATTCCCATTTATTTCAGCTTGCGAGGAACTATGCCCCGATTTTGCGTCTAAAGCTACGGTCGGCAAACTCATTTCGTTAAATTTGTATTCCATATATACCTCCGGCATCTGCCCTTTTTTGAATATTTATGCAGAACATATTCGTTTTATTACATACTACGATTTACAAAATTAGCGTTTATTGGGCTTTTTGAGAGCATTTTTTTGAATGTGAAGATATATAATGTTTGCTTATTCCTATGCGAAAAACGATAAAGTTATCCACATTATCCACATGGTTATCCATATTATTAGGCAAAATGGCTTGTTTTTATATGGATAAGTCTATGAACTCATATTTTTTGACCATGCAAGAATATACGGAAAGCGCATAAATGAAAATCAGCGAGCTAAAAGTTCACCCATATTCCATAAAGAAAATTTGAATCATATTTTCACTTGCAGGTATGCGAAAATTGTAGTATAGTAGATTCAAAATAAAGAAGGAGAACAAATATGAAGCATATTAAGACAATCCAGAAGCCAGGCATTAAGAATACCAAAAATTCAGGCTGTGGCGAATGTCAATCATCCTGCCAGTCCGCATGCAAAACCTCATGCACAGTCGCTAACCAGACCTGTAAGCAGGAAGAAAAATAAGCTTTGACGTGTAAAAAAATAGCCATGCCGACTTGTTTTGAGTTGTTGCGTGGCTTTTTAAAACGCAAATTTGGAGAACGATTTGATTCATTCATTTAAGTTTTTAGATAACTATATTTTAACCGATGTAGAAAGTGGAAGCATACATTTGGTGGATGCGGCTACTTTTCAGGTTATAAATTCCCCCCTGCCCTATTCGTTAGGCTATGACAAGGCAATAGTTGACGAAATCTTATCCGAGCTTTCACAGCTAAAAGAGGCAGGGCAATATGAAAGCGAGCCTGTAGCGGTTTCGCTTGATTATGATGTTGAAAAGCAGCCGATAAAGTCGCTTTGCCTCCACGTGGCGCACGACTGTAATTTGCGCTGTAAGTATTGCTTTGCTGATACTGGCGAGTTCGAGGGAGCGCGTATGCTTATGAGCGAGGGCACCGCAAAGCAAGCGATAGACTTCTTGATAGCTAACTCAAAAAATCGCAAGAATTTAGAGCTTGATTTCTTTGGCGGTGAGCCTTTGATGAAGTTTGATGTCGTGAAAAAAACTGTTGAGTACGGCAGAGAACAGGCTAAAGCGCATGACAAGTTAATCAATTTCACGATTACCACTAACGGAATCAACCTTAACACGGAGACTGCAGACTACATAAACGACAATATGTTCAATGTGGTAATAAGTCTTGACGGCAGGCGTGAGGTTCACGACTTTATGCGACCCACAGCGAACAATAAGCCATCTTATGACTTGATTATCGAAAAGGCAAAGCGTTTAATTTCTACTCGCAAGGGCGAATACTATATTCGTGGCACTTTTACTGCAAAAAACTTAGACTTTGCTTCCGATGTATTAGCGCTTTACAACGCCGGCTTCAAGCATATTTCAATAGAGCCAGTTGTTTTGGGAGAGAACGAGCCTTTTGCACTAACCAATGAGCATCTACCAAGAATTTACGATGAATACGAGCGCCTAAGCAACATGATAATTGCGAACAAGCTATCGGGCGGAGATTTGAACTTCTTTCACTTTTCGGTGGATTTTTCGCACGGTCCTTGCCTAAAACGCAGAATAAAGGGCTGTGGCGCAGGATTTGAATATGTAGCTGTAGCCCCTAATGGTGATGTGTATCCCTGCCATCAGTTCGTAGGCAATGAAGATTTCATAATGGGCAATGTTGGGCAGGGTACTAAGGTCAACAAAGAAATGCAAAAGGAATTTATGAAGTGCAATGTGCTAACCAAGCAAAAATGCTTAGATTGCTTTGCAAAATACTTTTGTAGCGGCGGCTGTGCGGCTAATGCGCAAAAATATAATGGCTCTATATACATTCCGCACGAAATGACTTGTGAGCTATTGAAAAAGCGTACGGAATGTGCAATGGGCATATTCGCAAAAACATTAAACAAGGGAGAGTAAAATGGTTCGTTTTGAGCTTCGAAACGAAAATCTAAACGAAATAGATAAAATAGCCTATTCTTTAAGTGCAGAAACAGGGCTTTCCTTGCCTATGGCAAGAATGCTTTGCTTGCGAAAAATCACGACCGAATCAGAGGTTGAGGCATTTTTTAACCCCTCTCTAAATCAATTAGAGGACCCATACAGTATTCTTGATATGGATAAGGCGGTTAAGCGTATAGAGGACGCCATAAAGAATAACCAAAAAATCTGTATATTCGGAGACTATGATGCAGACGGTATTTGTGCCACCGCCATGCTATATATGTACCTAAGCTATATTGGCGCAAATGTTATTTACTATATCCCGTCAAGACATACAGAGGGCTATGGACTAAGCGCAGAAGCGATAGACAAGCTATATTCGCAAAATGTACGGCTTATTGTAACCGTTGACAATGGAATATCGGCTAAGAACGAAATTGCCCATGCTAAATCCTTGGGACTTGATTGCATAGTAACCGACCACCATACCTGCGTAGGCGAAATTCCCGATTGTGTAGCGGTTTTATGCCATACACGCACCGACAACACCTATAAGAACACAAGCCTTTGCGGTGCAGGAATTGCATTAAAGGTTATTCAAGCAATGGGCGGAGTTAATGCGGCTGTGCATTTTGTCCCCTTTGCAGGATTGGCAACTGTTGCGGATATTGTGGAGTTAACCCCCGAAAACAGGGCAATCGTTTCCGTTGCTCTGTCTATTATGAATTCGCCCGATTGTCCCTTAGGGAATGCGGCGCTTTAAGAATCTGCAAGTTTAGCTAACAAAAAGATAACCGAGCGTGATTTGGGCTTTGCATTAGCACCGAGATTGAACGCATCCGGCAGAATGGATACCGCAGAGATTGGCGTAAAACTGCTTTGTGCAAGCTCTATGTCTGAGGCTTTGGACTACGCTCACACGCTGAACGACCTAAACGATTCAAGGCGGGCAGAGGAAGCGGAAATAGTAACGAGCGCTTTGGCTATGCTTGCTACAAAGGATTTGAACTCAATGCGGGCAATCGTTTTGAAATCGGAGGATTGGAACCCGGGCATAATTGGCATTGCGGCTTCAAAACTATGCGATATTTACTACAAGCCTACTATATTATTTGCGCAGCAGGGCGATGTGCTAACCGGCTCTGTACGCTCAATACCAGAAATAAATATTTTCGAGGTGCTGTCTAAGCATTCGGATATGTACTTGCACTTTGGCGGACACAAAAAGGCGGCTGGGCTTACCCTGCCTGCCGATAAATACGCAGAGTTTTCCTACGCAATAAATCATCAATTAAAAACTTCTTTTGCGCCGAACACGTTTATACCTAAGAAGTTCTATGATTTTAGAG
>JAAZFD010000242.1 GCA_012511925.1 Clostridiales bacterium | reverse complement strand
TCCTATTGCTGCATCATAGCAAATAACCGTTACCTGCTCTATATCGTTTTGTAGGGGCATACCAGTTTTGGGGTTCATGATATGGTGGTATCTTACGCCCTCGTATTCAAAATATCGCTCTGAAGTTCCCGAGGTTGTAACGTTCATATCCGTAACTTTTAGCGTATTTAATAGGCTTGACTTATCAAAAGGGTTCACTATACCGACCTTGTATTGCTCATCGGTTTTATGTTTTTTTCCTACACAGCAAATTGCCCCTCCCATGGTGAGAATTACGCCGTTTTCAATGCCTTTTTCGCTTAAAAACTCTCTAAATCTGTCTGCAACATAGCCCTTTGCGAATCCGCCTAAGTCGATTCTTAACCCCTCTTTTTTGTACTCGATTTTATTGCCTGTAATATGCACAAATTCATATCCGCTCGTTTTAAGTGCTGAATTTATCTCTGCTTCTGTTGGTGGTATTTTTCTCTCTACTACATTCCAAAGCCTGTTTGTATTGCCCAAGGTAATGTCAAAAGCACCGTTTGTTAGCTTGCAATACTCTAAAGCCGATTCTATGCAGTCAAGTAATATATCGCTAACCTCTCCGCCGCCGTTTTTATTTAGCTTTTATAGCTCGCTGTTTTCATCGGTCATGGAGAAATATGGCTCAAAACTTTTTAGGTACTCGATACATTCGTTCATAAATTCATCGCTAACCTTTTGACCATAGAAAGTCAAGGAAATAGTTGTATCGTAGGCGAAAAACGAAGACGTTTGTTTTTCTGCCTTGCCACAAGCACTTGTAAAAGCCAAAGCCAAAATTATTAGAATACAAATTGCTTTTTTCATTTATTCTCACCCTTATAGTATTTGCAAAGCGCATTTATAGGGCAAATCTCGCATTTAGGATTCTTAGCCGAACACACCTGCCGCCCATGGAATATAAGCCAATGATGAGCTATTGTCCATAAGCCCTTATCAATGTTTGCCATAAGCTGTTCTTCGGTTTTTAGAACGTTTTTTGCGTTTGCCAAGCCTATTCTGTTCGAAACCCTAAACACATGGGTGTCAACGGCTATTGCAGGCACGGAAAATGCGTTTGATATAACCACATTCGCAACCTTTCTGCCAACACCGGGCAGAGTTATTAGCTCGTTTAAGGTCTTTGGAACACAGCAGTTAAAACTTTCGCATAAAATCTTGCAGGTTTCTATTATGTTCTTTGCCTTTGTGCGGTATAATCCCGCTTCACGAATTAGAGGTTCAAGCGTTTCTGTATCAAGTTTTGCGAAATCGTTGGGTGTTTTATATAAAGTAAACAGCTTGCTTGTTACCCTGTTTACAACCAAATCGGTGCATTGCGCCGAAAGCATTGCCGCAATAAGCAATTCAAAGGCGTTTTTATACTCTAATTGCGGCTTGGCATCTGGATATGCCTTGCCCAAAAGCTCTAAAACCTTTTGTATGTCTTTTTTTATCATAACAACTTATCCTATACTCGTACCTCAGTTAGATGCACCCGTAAACCCTTTGGCAGCTTATTTTTAAGTATTCCGTCTGATTGCTTTGCGTACCCCAATGGGAACGAATCGCAACTAATTAGATAATACTTACCCTTAGCTGTTGTTTCAAGTGTATTTCCTGCCAAATAGCTTTTTATCTCTTTTGAATCTGCTGAAAAATCTAAGCAGTTTTTAAATTTAAACCCATGCGCCGCCATGAAAAGCGAATGATACGGCTCTGCCCTGTTTTGCTTTTGTATGCCTGCTAAAACTCCTGCATAAATACTTGGAACAATGTTTGCAACCTCAATTACTTCATCACTTGCTAATATGTAATTAGTGCCTGAAACATACGCATTTGCGTTAAAATCATCAAAAATTTCGTGCATTAAGGCATAAAAATTATTGTCCTTGCATGGCTTATAATAATTAATAGATTTTAGCTTGTGCGTTTCGCTTTCTCCCTTACGCATTACGCACACAAAATGTCCCTCGCCCCTGTGAGTATGCGGAAACAAGCGCTTTTGTGATACAACCTCAAATTCTTTATTGCTCTTTACAAACTCCTCTACAACGCCCTCGTTTTCAAACTTGTTAAATGTGCAGGTAGAATACACAAGATAGCCGTTTTTTACAACGCAATTTTTAGCAGAGTTTAGAATCTCCCTTTGGCGAACCATACAGGTCTTAGTATGTTCTATGCTCCATTCGTTAATAGCTTCTGGGTTTTTTCGAAACATTCCCTCGCCCGAGCATGGTGCATCAACAAGCACTAAATCAAAGTAGTTAGGCAATAACTCCGCTAACGCTTGCGGTTTTAGATTGGTTACAACGCTGTTTGTAATTCCTATACGCTCTATATTTCGGCTTAGCTCTATTGCCCTTTTTGATATTATTTCGTTTGCAACTAATACGCTGTTTTCTTTTAGCATTTCGCCAATGGCGGTGCTTTTTCCACCAGGGGCGGCACATAAATCCAAGGCTTTTATAGGCTTATCGAATATTCCTAAACGCTCAATTTCACTGACTACGCTCATAGCTGACGGCTCTTGAATGTAGAACGCTCCGCCTATATGGTAGGGGTGCAAGCCTATTTTTTCCGCTTCACCCTCTATTATAAAGCCCTCTTTTGAAATACCTGTGGGCGTTAATTTACAAGGTGTAATTTTTAGAAAATCCTCTACGCTTATTTTTAATGTGTTTATACGCAAGCCACGCACAGGCAAAGAGGAATAGGACTTATAAAACAAGTCATACTCCTCCTTGAGAATTTCCTTCATATTGTTTATGTAGGCTTGGGGTAAATTCACGATAGCCATTCTCCCTGCGTGCCAAACTCGCCGAAGGCGAATATCACTTTGCATAGCAAAATATCACTGCGAAGCAATATCACTGCGAAGCAATATCACTGCGAAGCAATATCACTAGGCGCTTGCGCCCTTTGCCCGCCACTACGTTAGGCTGCCGCATTTTTTCTCCTTTTCACGATTGCACTAAAAACGCATTTATGAAATCGTCTAAATCTCCGTCCATAACCGCTTGAATATTTCCGTTTTCAACGCCTGTTCTGTGGTCCTTTACCATTGTGTAGGGTTGGAAAACATACGAGCGTATTTGGCTTCCCCATTCTATGCGCTTCATTTCGCCCTTTATGTTTGCCATTTGCTCTGTGCGCTTTCTTTCTTCTAACTCCAACAGCTTACCCTTTAACATACGCATAGCCGTTTCTCTGTTTTGAATCTGACTGCGCTCGCTTTGGCATTGCACCACGGTATTTGTAGGCAAGTGAGTTAAGCGGATAGCCGATGAGGTTTTGTTTACATGCTGACCGCCTGCACCGCTTGCCCTATACGTATCTACTCGCAAATCATCGGGGTCAATCTTTACATCCTTTGAGTCGTCGTCGAATATGGGTGTAACATCAAGTGATGCAAATGAAGTA
>JAAZFD010000241.1 GCA_012511925.1 Clostridiales bacterium | reverse complement strand
GCCGAGACCCACGGCTACACCTACGCCTACGCCCTCACCTACGCCCACGCCGTTCGTACCGGTTGAGGGAGTATCGATAGCCCCATCCTCGCTTTTATTGAAGGTCGGTGAAAAGATGAAGCTATCTGCAATCTTTACACCCAAGAACGCAACAAACAGAGGGGTTACATGGGGGATTGAGGATAAGGACGTTGCTACAATAGACTTCAACGGTGTTGTTACAGCAAGAAATGTAGGTACAACAACCGCTTATGTAATAACCGATTATGGCTTTTTTGAGGCTACGTGCTTGATAACGGTTGTAGCGGAGTCGATAATACACACAACAACGTTAGGGCAAAGCATTTCATAAAAATTTTTCAGGGACAGGAGCGAATCTTGTCCCTTTTTGCTGTCGAAATATTATAATCTATGTATGAGCTATAATGTGATATAATTTATAGGTAAAACAGGAGGAATATTAGTATGTTCAGCTTTGATAAAAAGATTAACCGAGCGCATACAGGCTCAATTAAATACGAGATTGCCGAAAAGCATTTAATCGAAAAAGATTATATCCCCCTAACCGTTGCGGATATGGAGTTTGAGGTTGCTCCTGCAATTAAACAAGCGCTAATCGATTCCGTTGAGCATGGTATATATGGCTACACAATGCCAGATGATGCATACATCAATTCTGTTATGGGATTTATGAAGCGACACCACAACTATGCTCCTAACAGAGAAAGCCTTTTGATTACCTCCGGAATTGTGCCTGCATTGGGTATGGCTATACGTGCTTTCACAAACGAAGGCGACCCTGTGCTTTTTCAACCGCCTGTGTATGCACCGTTTTTGCAAACGATAAAAGGCAATGGGAGATTTCCTGTTGAAAATCCACTGGTTAAACGCAATGGACGATATGAGATGGACTTTAAAGGCTTAGAGAATATTCTAAAGTCGCAAAAAATAAAGCTGATGATACTTTGCTCTCCGCATAATCCTGTTGGCAGGGTTTGGAGTGAACAAGAGTTAAAAACCTTGGCATCAATAAGCAAAAAATACGACTTAATCATAGTTTCTGATGAAATACACTCTGATATTACATACAGTAACACGCATACGGTTTTGGCGAACATAGACGATATGAGGGAAAGAGCCGTTACCTGCATGGCGGTTAGCAAAACCTTCAATATGGCTGGGCTTGTATGTTCGAATATTTTTGTTGAGAACCCTGTGCTTTTCAAGGAGCTTCGCAGAAGGGTAATAAAAGAAGGCAACTCTACGATTCCCTACTTTGCGAGAGTGGCAAGCATAGCGGCATATAACTCAAGCGATGAATGGCTTAGTTCTCTGCTTGATTACTTGCAACGCAACCTTGAAATGTGCTATAATTTCATAGACGAGTATTTACCCCAAATAAGCTATACAAAAGCCGAGGGAACATATTTATTGTGGTTGGATTTTTCGAAGCTCGGTATGTCTGATACTGAGTTAGAAAGCTTCATGATAAATAAAGCTGAAATCGATACGATTCCAGGCATAGAGTTTGGCACAGGCGGCGAGGGGCATATTCGAGTTAATATTGCAATACCTAAGTGCGAGCTATTGGCATCACTTGAAAGGTTGAGGCTTGCAGTATCGCAATTAGAGAGGAAGGAATAAAATTGAGCGGTAATACTTTCAAAACAAAGAAAATCGTTTTAGGAGGGCTTTTTGCTGCCCTAATAACCTTGGTTACATACTTGGCTATTAGAATTCCTGGGGGGTCTGGTTATATACATCTTGGTGATTCGGTAATATTCGTGGCGGCTTTCGTGTTGGGCGGTTTAGGAAGTGCGGCGGCAGCAGCCGTTGGTAGTGCATTGACCGATATTATTTTAGGCTTTGCCATTTATGCCCCTGGAACGTTCGTTATTAAGGGTTTAACTGCTTTAGTGGCTGCCATGCTTATGAAAGCATTTAAGCCCAAATTGCGCATTTTAGCCATACTTATAGCGAGTTTAATAATACCCATAGGCTATTTTGCTTATGAACTGTCCTTCATTACAACATTCGAGGTAGCTATTGTTAATATCCCGTTTAATTTACTACAAACTACTGTTGGTAGCATAGTTGGTTATGCGCTTACAATAGCATTAGAAAAAACTGCTCTAAAGAATTCATAATATATTTTTCAAATAGCTTGCTTATTCTGCTTCCGAATTTCGTCAATAAGTAGGGGCATAAAAATAAATAAGGAGGTACGGTATGGAATACGTACAAATCGCACTGGCATCACTTGCTTTAATTGGGGTTATCGTAATACTCTCAAAACTGGGAAAAATGAGCAGCAACAAAAGCGAAAATTTTGATGCAAAAGAATTGGACAGGCAGTTAGCAAGCCTGCGCACAGAGTTGAATAGCTCAATTCAAACGGCTATCACAAATCTAAAACCCGAACTTGACAACGCACAAACGAATCGAACAAAAGAGCAAAATCAAATTCTTACCGACAACTTTTTGAATATCACACAAGCGAATGATATTCAAAGTGAAAGAATCACAAAGCGCTTATCGGAAATCAACGATACGGTTCAAGGCTCATTGAACAATATGCGTGAGGACAACAACAAAAAACTTGAAGAGATGCGCAAAACGGTTGACGAAAAGCTACAAACCGAGCTTTCAAAGCGTTTTACAGAGTCTTTTGCGAACATGGCTAAGCTATTATCCGATGTTGACATTAAAATTGGTGGAATGCAGGCTTTGGCAGAGGACGTGGGCGGCTTGAAGCGCACATTGTCTAATGTTAAGGCACGCGGCATGATGGGCGAATTCCAGTTGGAAAACCTATTAGCCGATATTTTTTCAGCAGAGCAGTATGTAAAGAATGCAAGCACCTCCAAAGAAAGTTCTAAGGTTGTTGAGTTTGCATTGAAAATTCCAACAGAGGACAACGACTTTGTTTTGTTGCCTATCGACTCAAAATTCCCGATTATCAGGTACGAAGCTGTATTACAGGCATCTGATGCTTGTGACAAGGCAGCGCTTGAGGTTGCACAAAAGGCGTTCTGTAACGAATTGCTAAGAGCCGCAAAGGACATTTCAGAAAAATACATAGAGCCGCCACATACCACAGATTATGCGATAATGTTTTTGCCAACCGAGAGTATGTACGCAGAAGCCATAAACCAAGGCATGCTTGAAACGGTTTTTAGAACACACAAGGTTTATATAACAGGGCCAAGCACGATTGCCGCATTTTTAAGCAGTATGCAGATGGCATTTAACAATCAGGCAATACAACGTAGAGCAGGCGAGGTATTTGGAATACTCAATGAAGTGAAGCAGGAATTTTCAACATTCGAGGGTGTCCTTACTAAAATGCAAAAGCATCTTAACTTAGCAAATGATGATTTAGGCAAGCTAATGGGTGTGAGAAGCCGCAACATCAACAAGAAGCTGAATAGCATCAACAGAATTACGGGGGATGACGATTTTCTTGAGCTACCCAGCATTGACGATGACGAGCTTAACGACTTATTAGGCTAAACCGTTCATCTGGGCAATTAACGACAAGCCTTCAAGCGTTAAAATGGGGTCGATAATATCAATCAGCTTGGTTTCAGATGCAATCAAAGAGCTCATACCACCTGTTGCAATTACCTTGTGATTGATATTTCGCTCCTCATTTATTTTTTTGATTAGGTACTCAACCATTCCAACATAGCCTAAAATAATAACTGATTGAATGGCATCGGTAGTGTTTGTGCCTATTACCTTTTCGGGCAAATCGAACTCAATTTTCGGAAGCAATGCAGCAGAACTCGTCAACGCTGACGCCGAAACCTTCAAACCAGGGCAAATTAGTCCGCCTAAAAACTCGCCCTCTTTTGCTATGCAGTTAAAGCTGGTAGCTGTTCCAAAATCGATTACGATAATATCACCACAATACATTTTATTGGCAGCAACTGCGCTACAAATTCTGTCAGAACCGAGTCTATCGGGGTCATCGTAGCAATTTCTTATTCCAGTAATTATTTCACTGCTTACAATCAAGGGTTTGATTCCAAAATAAAGGCTGCACATATGCTCAATTGTGTAGTTGATAGAGGGTATTACCGAAGACATAATAATTCCTGTAATCTTGCTCGTCGATATACCAATATGATTAAAAAATGAGTTTACCATAACGCCGTATTCATCAGCTGTACGCCTAATATTAGTGTCGAGCCTAAACGACTGAACAAGCTCGTTGTTCTTAAAAATGCCAGTTTAAATATTCGTATTTCCAATATATAACGCTAATAACGTATACCCTCCAAATCCTGTTGTATTATAATACAAATTAGCCGTCTTTCACTACATTTTATCGTTTTAATGTGTCAATAATAAAAGTAATAAGAATAAAGGGAGTGTTTGTATGAAAAAATCAGATGGAATATTGGTTTCCGTTGTGCTAACTGTATACTTGCTGTTGTTTGTTTTTCTATTGGCTGTGTCGTTTTTGGGCTATAAGATATTCAACTCAATCGGAAGCGAAGTCAAAATTGTTGATAATGCCGACTCATATCCTGTATTGAGCCAAGGTAGCACAAAATGGGACGGTAAAGCGAGCCATAAGACCGTAGATTTATCGCAGTTAGAAGCGCTTGAAAAGCAAAACATTTATCGCAAGTCCGCAAATTCGGGCACCATAGAAAACTATCTTTTGTTGGCTGATAGCAAAGAATACGCTTGCAACTTTTCGATTCTTTCTTATGACAAGGCGGCAAAAAAGATAAAGCTAATAGCTATACCGGGAAGCATGGTGGTATTAACTCGAAGCTATGAATATCAAAGGCTTGCAGATGTTTACAGATACTTGGGTATAGGCGGTGCGATAAATGCGCTTAATTATTGCTATGACTTGGATATTCAGCACTATGGCTTTGTAGATTTTGATAGCTTGTGCAGTAATCTAAATCGTTTAGGGACTGTTCGTGTTAGCCTTTCAAAAGAGGAAGTAAAAATCTTGAACAAGGAAATTCAAAATCCATTACCAGAGCGTGATGGCAAGCACAGCCTAACATTTGAGCAAGTGGTTCAGCTAATAAATATGAACTTTGAAAGCTCGAGGAACAGCGAGGTTGTTTCCGCTTGCATAGAGAGAATTAAATCGTGTGCAATGCTACACACATTCTATGCAATAATTTCGGCTAAGGATTCAATTATCCCTACAAACATAGGCATTAAAAGCATTTATGAGCTTTCGACAGCAGCATTTGCACAGGTTGACGAGGTGGATTACATTATACTGCCCATAGAGAACGGATATAGAATAGGCAAGCTGAATGGAAAGTATGCGCAGTTTGGTGATATTGAAAAGAATGCGCGTGGCATAGATGAGTTTCTGTATGGGAGTGAATTAAGTTTAATCGGTTAGCAAACAAAAAAGGGGCTTCCGCCCCTTTTTTATGCGCTCTTCTTTGTACGGCGTAACGAAGGATAATTACTGGTGGGACAATCCCAAATATTTTCCAAATCCCAAATTGAACTTGTTTTTGCACTAAGCTGTTTATAATTAAAAACCTCTGTTACATTATACGGTTCGCCACCAAGTTCTGTGCCAGTAGTTGTTACGCAAATGTAGGTGTTTTCAACAACTGTGGCAGGTATAGTATCCGATGCTTCGGTAACATATCCAATTCCATAATTAACATTGCTTACATCAGTAATGTTTCTTGTAAGAACACAGCAGTTAGTTATGTTAGCTGCTGTAGCATATCCAACAAGCTTGCCCGCATAATCGGTGGCTTTAATTTGCTCAATATCATAGTAATATGCATAGCTATTTTCGAGTATCCCTTTAGCGTTTGGATTAGCAGAGGTTGGACCCTCTAACTCGCCTACAAGACCTCCAACATAGCTTTGTGTTTTGTTATCGAAATTGATATACGCTCCGGCGAGACACTCGGTAATCGTTCCTAAACTATAACCTGCAATTCCGCCTATCCGTGTTGCGCCATCATATCCAGCTATAGAAGCCGCAGCAGTACATCTTGTTATTATACTGGTTTCATCGTTAAAGCCTGCTACACCTCCTACGGTGCTGCCTACCACATGATACTTATAAAACGTATAAGTATAACAGTATTCTATTATGCCACCCGATTCGTTGGTGCCAGCAACCATTCCAACATTTTGTCCAGTTCCAAATATTTCAACCTTTGAACCCATTATTGTTTCCACGCTGCAATTATAAATAGTTCCACCAACATTTCTACCTGTAATTGCGCCAACATTGTTTTTGCCGCTAAACGATGTGTTAGAGCGATATACGGTAACTTTTAAGTTTTTTATTGTGCCAGAATTTATTGCGAACAACCCGATATTATCTTGTTCATCTCCCTGATATCTTGCACCGCTTATAATATAACCAGCGCCGTCAAATATGCCCGTAAAAGGTATATCAACTCCTCCTTGCTTGCCAATCGGGGTAATGTCTGGTGCTGTATTGAACCCAGCAGGAGAGGCCGTTAATATGTAATTCTTTGAAAGATTGCTCGGCTTTTCGTTTATAGCACGATAGCCCCAAGATCTTTCAACCCTAATGTACTCAACGCCATCAATAATATCTGTTGGTGCTACATTGATTGTTACCTTTCTAACATCCATTTGAAGCTTGTTTATTGTAAATACATGCTCCATCTTGGGTTCTTCGTCTGTTGCATAGTAAGGTACATAACCGCTTACAAACTTTGAAAAGGTTTCGTCGTTTAATGTGAATGATTTTGCGGTGGGTGGAAGTGTTACAAGTATCTCCCTGTCGCCAATTGAATTCTTATTGAAAGCATCGTATAAGGTTACAGGGATTTTGTAAACTTGATCCGGAACGGGCATAATCGTGTTTGCTAACAAAAAGCCGTTGAATACCAAAGTTGACTCTGGCAAATCGCTTTGAGATAGACCATCTATCAAGTCAACTGCATTTTGATAGTCTTGGTTCAACGCTTCCTCGTCGCTTGCAGACATCGACTTACCACCGCCATTTGTAGGTATAAGGCAAAAAGCCTTGCCGCCTATGTCGTTGTTTTCGATGTCTTGTGGGGTACAGTTGAACTCGTTCACCATTTCCACCAAGGAATCATGCGAGTAGGGGCTAAAAAAGCTTTCCGTAAGTTCGCCAGCATGTGGGTCATTCGGGTCGCTTGTATAGCCGAAAGCATAGTACTTATCTGCTTTTTTAACAAAAATCGCTATATGCTTAACATGTGTACCGTCAACCACTTCGAGATTTGCAGCTAGGAAGTTGGTTAACGCACCTCTTGCATCGGATATTGCCGACTTGTAGTTCGCTTTTGCAATTATATTCGTAAATGCGGGAATCAAAATTGCCGCCAAGACACCAATGACAGCGATAACGATAATAAGCTCTACGATTGTAAAAGCACGTTTGTTGTTAAGTTTTTTCATAAAAAACTCCTTCATTCGTTAATT
>JAAZFD010000240.1 GCA_012511925.1 Clostridiales bacterium | reverse complement strand
TCGCTGTCCTCTGGGTTTGGCGAATGGTTAGGAAATGTGCCGTCTGGCTCGGTGAACAAGCTACCTGTAGTTTTTGCACCAAGCGGCTGTAACACCAGCTTTTCAAAATATCCGCCTGCACCATTGCCTGCATCGATTATGATATGCAAGTCAGTTAGCGGCTTTTCGCCTAATCCTGCTTTATCCTTAATTATCTTTTGAAGCTCTTTGGCATAGTCGCCCATAATATCGCTTTGCTCAAAATCTGACATAGCTTTTGTAGGAATACCTGCTCCGTCAAACTCCTCTGCATACTTCAAAATCGTTTTAATATCATCTTTTTCAAAGCCGCCCTCTTTTGTAAAGAACTTAAAGCCGTTGCGCTCGTAGGGTAGGTGGCTTGCGGTAATCATAACACCTGCATCGTAATTATGTTTATCTAATATAGTGCTGAAAAACATTGCAGGGGTAGAGGATAGTCCTGTATAAACAGCCTTCGCTCCCTTATGCTCGATTCCGCTTGCTATACACAAAAACATATCGGTTGCACTAAGCCTCGAATCATGTCCCAAAGCAATTTTCAAATCACTTTTGCCAAGCTTTTTTTCTAAGTGCTTTACAAGTGCCGCACCTATCCTTTTTACGATTTCACTCGTTAAAGTTATTTCCTTGTCTGCTGTTTTAATGGCAACACCACGAATATCGCTTCCGTTTTGCAAGTGCTTATACATTTTATTCCTCCTTATCTGCTACAACTGCAATTCCCAACTCGTCAAGCTGCTTTTTGTCAACCGTACTCGGAGCTTTTGTCATTAAGCAGGCGGCAGTTTGTACCTTCGGAAATGCTATAACATCACGAATATTATTAGTTTTCGCAATAAGCATAACCAATCTATCTAAGCCGTATGCAATTCCGCCATGTGGGGGAGTGCCATACTTAAATGCTTCCAATAAGAAACCGAATTGCGCCCATGCCTGCTCTGTAGTAAAGCCCAATGCACTAAACATTTTCTCCTGTAATTCCTGCGAATGAATACGAATTGAGCCGCCGCCCGCTTCATAGCCGTTTATTACTATGTCATACGCCTTTGCCCTTACTCGTCCTGGGTCGCTTTCTAAATATTGCAAATCCTCGTCCTTGGGGCTTGTGAACGGATGATGCATTGCAGAAAATCTCTCCTGCTCGTCGTCCCACTCAAGCAACGGAAAATCCGTAACCCATAAAATATGATAAACATTTTCGTCTATCAAGTTCAGTTTTTTTGCTATTTCTATTCTAAGCGCTCCCAAAGCCGCAAAAACTGTGTCGTCTTTATCGGCTACGAATAATAATAAGTCGTCTGTTTGTGCTTCCATTCGTGCAATAATTCCGTCTATTTGCTCTTGACTTAGGAATTTTGCGAAAGCACATTGCAAGCCTTCGGGTTTCAAGCTCATCCATGCGAGCCCTTTTGCACCATAAGTTTTTACGAACTCCACAAGCTCGTCAATAGCCTTTCTCGAAAACGCAGAAACACCACCCTCAACCTTAATAGCTCTAACGCTGCCACCGCTGCCAATCGCCCCTGTGAAAACGCCAAAGCCGCAATCAGCAACTATATCGCTAACATCCTTTAATTCTAAACTGAAGCGTGTATCGGGCTTATCCGAACCGTATCTCTCCATTGCCTCCTTAAAGGTGATTCTCTGCAAGGGCAATTTCACATCTATATCAAGCGTATCCTTGAAAAGTTTTTTAATAAAGCCCTCATTTAGAGAGATGATTTCGTTTTCATCAACGAAAGACATCTCAAGGTCGATTTGCGTAAATTCGGGTTGACGGTCGGCTCGTAAATCCTCATCCCTAAAGCATCTCGCTAACTGAATATACCTGTCGAATCCCGAAAGCATCAATAACTGCTTGAAAAGCTGTGGGCTTTGCGGCAACGCATAAAACTCGCCCTTGTGAATGCGTGAAGGTACAAGATAGTCCCTCGCACCCTCAGGTGTGCTTTTTGTAAGCATGGGTGTTTCAATTTCCAAAAAGCCATTGTTAGAAAAATATTCTCTTGCAATCATGGCAATTTTATGGCGCAGGGCAAAAATGTTCTGCATAACAGGTCGTCTTAAATCTAAGTAGCGATACTTCAAACGCATCTGTTCAGCTGCATCCAAATCATCCTTAATATAAATAGGAGGAGTTTGTGAAGTGCTTAATATTTTGAAGTCAGAAACTATAACTTCAAATTTACCCGTTTTCATTTCTGGGTTTACCATGTCTTTTGAACGCTCTTGCAAAATTCCTTTAACCGCAAGCACATATTCCGAGCGAATACTTTCAGCGTGTTCAAACTTTTCAGCCGATAATGTTCCAGAATCAAAAACAAGCTGCATTATTCCTGTTCTGTCTCTAAGTCCTATGAAAATCAATGCGCCAAGATTACGCCAAGTTGAAGCCCAACCCATAAGCAACACTTCCTTGCCAACCTGCTCGCTGTTTGGCTCTGCACAATATTCTGTTCTCTGCCATCCGTTCAAAAATTCTGCCATACTACACCTCAAAATTAGTTTTTATCTGTTCGACTGCCGAATTGAAGTTAATTTCAACTTCGTTTCCGTCAGCCATATTCTTTAGCTTAAAAATACCGTTCTCAAGCTCGTTTTCTCCAATTACTATAACGCTTTTCGCGCCTGCCTTGTCTGCGTACTTGAATTGTGCCTTTATACTTCTTCCAACATGGTCGAATTCTGCGTAAATGCCTTGCTTTCTCAACTCGTATGCAAGTTTTATGGAAGCCAACAGTGCCTTATCCCCAACCGAAGCTATATACACATCGATTTTCTGTTGCGTAGGAAGCTCTACGCCTAAGTTTTCAAGCATCATAATCAGGCGCTCCATGCCCATTCCAAAGCCAACTGCAGGGGTTTCAGGGCCGCCTAACTCGCTAACTAAATCGTCATATCTACCACCGCCGCAAACGGCATCTTGAGAGCCTAAGGCGGTTGATACAACCTCAAAAACGGTTTTCGTATAATAGTCTAAGCCCCTAACAATTAAGGGATTCACATTATATTTGATTTCCATTTCGCAAAGAAAGGTTTTCAGCTCGTTGAAATGGTTCTCACATTCCTCGCACAAGCAATCGGTAGTTTTTGGAGCACAGGCACAAACCTCCTTGCAGGTCGGCACTTTGCAATCCAAAATTCTTAGGGGGTTTTGTTGCAATCTTGTTTTGCAAGTACCGCAAAGAGAGTCCTCTTTTGCTTGCAAATATTCCTTTAGCTTTGCATTGTATGTGGGTCTGCACTTTTTACAGCCTATGGAGTTTATACTTACACTTAAATCCGTAACGCCCAAGGTTGTAAGTAGTTCAAAAACAAGCGCAATACATTCAGCATCTGCGGCCGCAAGTTTTGCCCCAAACACCTCTACACCGAACTGATGATGCTCACGCAGGCGACCCGCTTGGGGGTTCTCATATCTAAAAATAGGCGAATTTAAGTAGTACATCTTTACAGGTTGCGGTTCGTAGCCCAAATTATGCTCGCAGAACATACGCACAACGCCCGCCGTTCCCTCGGGCTTTAACGTAACCGAACGCTCGCCCTTGTCTGTAAAGGTGTACATTTCCTTTTGAACTATATCGGTAGTTTCGCCCACTCCACGCAAAAAAAGCTCTGAATGCTCTAAAATCGGAGTGCGCACCTCGAAAAAGCCGTTTCTGGCACAAATCTTTCTAATATTGTCCTCGATATATTGCCATTTTGCGCTATCTGATGGCAAAACATCCTTCATTCCCTTTAATGTTTTGATGTTCAAATTTTTTTCCCCTTTTTGCTTGTTCGATGGTAATTATATGAACATTTCGTGTGGCTTGTCAAATGCTTTCGCCCATATTACAGTTAACTATGGCATTTTTTTGCACATAATGGTATAATGCTTTGTGTTTATTGCATAGCATAATTTTTGAGGAGCATAGGTGAGAAAAACTTGGAATTACTGATAGACGGTAAAAGAGTAAATTATGAGGACAAAGGCACAGGCAATGTTCTCTTGCTTTTGCATGGCTGGGGTTCAAGCCTGCAAGCTTTTTCTCCCATAATTAGCGAATTATCAAAGTATATGCGAGTAGTAGCTGTTGACCTAATAGGTTTTGGAAAAAGCGAAGTCATGGATTCACCATGGCGAGTTGACGACTATGTAGAGTTCATAGAAAAGTTCGTAGTTTCGCTTAACATTGATAAGCTATCAATATTAGGTCATTCCTACGGTGGCAGAATAATAATCAAACTTGCAAGCAAAAAATACCCTGTAGTAAGGCTTCAAAAAATTGTGCTTGTGAACGCTGCTGGCATAAAGTCAAAACGTAGCTTGAAAGCAAAAATCAGGCTGTTTGGGTATAAGTTTGGTAGAACATTTTATTCGCTTCCCATTATAAAAAGCATATACCCCGATGCAATCGAGGAGTTGCGCTCTCGCCATGGTTCAGCCGATTACAAAAACGCAACACCTGTTTTGCGCCAAACCTTGGTAAATTCGGTAAATGAGGATTTATCTCCGCTATTATCAAAGATTTCACAACCCACGCTTTTGATTTGGGGAGAGAACGACACAGCAACGCCACTTTCTCACGCAAAAATTATGGAAAAGCAAATACAAAATTCTGGGCTTGTTGTTTTTGAAAACGCAGGGCATTTTTCGTTTGTAGATAAGCCTTATGAATTTATGCTTGTTCTGAAATCCTTTTTTGAAATTAGTTGAGGTAGATATGACATACGCAATACTTTTAATCTGTTCATACCTATTCGCCACATACTATTTGCTTAGGCGCAGTATTCACATGCTGCAATTAAGCTCGTATCAAGCACCCTCGTACTTCAAAACGGTTATAAACCTAAAATGGTTTTTTCCGCATATTGTCGAGTTGCTTTTTGCACTTGTATTTTTTCTGTTTGCCCCAAAAGTTTCAACGATACTCTTTATAATTATGTTTGCTTTGATAGGAATTTTCTCGCTTCCACCCAAAGCAAAAAAGCCGCTTGTATTTACGCACAGGGTTCAAAGACTTTTCGCAACTTGCCTAATCATAAATATCGCTTTAATCTTTTTGCTAACAGGTTTAATCGTAAAGAATATTAAGCTCGCCAGCTTAATTCTCATATCATTCTATGTATTTGCAGCATTCATAGCGCAAATTGCCAACCTAATAAACCGACCGCTTGAAAAAATTCTAGGCAATCGCTACATAGTCGATGCTAAGAAAAAGCTAAAATCAGCCACAAGCCTAAGCGTTATAGGAATAACAGGAAGCTACGGCAAAACCAGCGTAAAGCATTACCTACACACACTACTAAGCGAAAAATACGAGGTATTGATGACACCCCAAAGTTTCAATACCCCACTAGGAATAGTTCGCACAATCAGAGGTAATTTACGCCCCACGCATGAATACTTCGTATGTGAAATGGGCGCGAGGCATATTGGCGACATAAAGGAAATATGCGATATAGTACACCCGAAAATCGGAATAATAACCTCTATTGGGGAACAGCACCTTGAAACGTTCAAAACATTAGAGAACATTAAAAAAACAAAGCTCGAGTTGGCACACTCCACAACTGAATTGCTATTTATGAATGGCGATAGTATAAAGGACGCAAAGCAATTATTTCCAAACTGCGTAACATACGGCTTGAACCCTGAAAACGAATACAGGGCAACCAACATAAAGTATTCAGAAAACGGAATGTGCTTTACCGTAACCGTTGCAAACGAAAGTGCAGAGTTTACAACCGACTTGATAGGCGAACACAACGCACAAAATATTTTGGGTGCAATAGCTATTTCCCATAAGCTGAATATTCCCCTAAAAGACCTTGTTGTGCGTGTCAAAAAGCTAAAATCGGTTGAGCATAGGCTACAAATCCAAAAAAATGCGGATTATACTATCATTGATGATTCCTACAATTCAAATCCGCAAGGTGCAAAGATGGCATTAGATATTTTGCACAGCTTTGACGGACACAAAATAATAATCACACCTGGAATGGTAGAATTGGGCGAAAAGCAAAATGAGCTAAATTTTGCTTTCGGCAAACTTATAGCCAAAACCTGCGATGCTGTATTCTTGGTAGGCAAGGCTCAAACACAAAGCATTTACGATGGCATAGTAAGTGAGAATTATAATAATGAAAGAATTTTTGTTGTTCCCAGCTTTATTGATGCAATTTCTGCGGCTAAATCGATAAATTTAGGCGAAAAACGCAAAATAATACTAATCGAAAACGACTTACCCGATAACTATTGAGGAGGAAAGGGAGGAAAAAATGAAAATAAATGTAGGAATATTCTTTGGTGGTAAAAGCGTAGAGCATGAAATATCCATTATTTCGGCATTGCAGGCTGTTTCCAACCTTAATCAAGAAAAATACAACCCGATTCCCATTTACATTACAAAGCAAAATGAGCTTTACACTGGCGAATGTATGTTGGATATTGCTGAATACAAGGATATTCCCAATTTGCTCATAAAAAGCCATAAGATAACCATTTTTAACGATGCGGGCGAAGTTCTGCTTAGAAGAATAGACAACAAAAAACTTTTCAAACAGAAAAAAGTGGTAATCGATGTAGCATTCCCAATCGTTCACGGCTTGAATGTTGAAGATGGCTCATTGCAGGGCTTTTTGCGAATGTTGGATATTCCCTTTGTGGGTAGCGATGTGTTATCCTCATCAGTTGCTATGAACAAATATGTATCAAAGTTGCAACTAAAAGCACATGATATACCCGTACTGGATTGTTTTTGGCTGATAGCAAACGACTATTTTGCAAACGGTCAAAAAAAGTTAGCCGAAATTCAAGAAAAATTTAACTTTCCTTTGATTGTTAAACCCATTGATTTAGGCTCAAGCGTTGGAATAAGCAAGGCAAAAAACGAAATAGAGCTACAAAAGGCACTCGATTTGGCTTTCAGATTTTCCCACCAAGTCATTATCGAGCCTGCAATCGTAAACTTAAAAGAAATCAACTGTGCAGTATTAGGCGATGACAAAGCAATTATTGTATCCGAATGTGAAGAGCCAGTTACCGCAGGCGAGATGCTCGACTATGAAGCGAAATACATGTCTGCGCAAACCAAAAAATGCGCTTCCTCAACTTCGCAAGGCATGGCAAGCCTAAAAAGGCGAATACCTGCCGATATTCCAAGCGAGATGAAAGAGAAGATTCAAAAATTAGCACAAGAGGCTTTCAAAATTTTGGATTGCCATGGTGTAGTGCGAATTGATTTCATAATAGATACAGGCACAAATGAGGTTTACCTCAATGAGCTTAACTCAATTCCGGGCTCTTTGGCTTTCTATCTTTTTGAACCAATAGGAATGAAGTATGAAACGCTATTAGACGAGTTAATAAAAATGGCATTACGTAGAAAGCGTATTCGTGAGGAGATTTTATATAGCTTTGAAACCAATGTGCTGTCCATGCAAAAAACATTTGGTGCAAAATAAAAATAAAAAATGTTACTTAATCTATATATGGCTAACTAACCCATTATTTAATGGGTTTTTTTTGATTATTCTACACATTTTAACAAACACTAATATCAAATCCTAATTTTTTGGCGAATAGTATATCGTTTTCAACGAAATTCAAATTATGCTATGCATTCCCTATAATAAATTCACGAATTCGGGACAAATTAAAGCTATCAACCGAGAAAGGAGGAAATGAAAATGGCAACAAAAAACACAAGGACTTTGATTCCCGAAGCACGTCAGGCTTTGAATACCTTCAAAAATGAAGTTGCGAACTCGCTTAATGTTAATCTTAAGCAGGGCTATAATGGCGATTTAACATCTCGTCAGGCTGGTTCAATAGGTGGCGAAATGGTAAAGCGCATGATTGCTTACGCAGAGCAAAACATGAATGGTAACAACATGATGAAGTAATGACGCTTTTGCACAGGGGGTTATTAAAAGGAGACTTGGAACGAAAGGATTCGTCAAAAACCCTAAGAGTTGTTAGGCAATAGCCAATTAGCTCAATTATTAACCCCAATACACATAGCCTCTCTTTATGGGAGGCTTTGTGTTATTATAAGGTTCTAAGCCTATGTTTTTATTTTTTGAACATTCCCGATATTATTCCTGCCAATGCGCCTGTCAACGCTCCCATACCCAAGTCATAAACAAAACACATATTAAGCGCAAACTCTCCTGCCAAAATCGAGAATATAAAGAAAGCAACAACTATATAGCAAATGCCTGTCAATGCGCCAATCAGCCATCTGTTTTTGCACATTCCACGCTCTACCATAATTGCCGCAAATGCTGCACCTATGATTTTTATCAAAGTGTTTCCGATGGAAATCGAATCCGCATTTGCCCAACCCATGTATAGAATCAATGCGTATAGCACAATCAATACAATGCTTAATCCAGATGCCAAAAGCGTACCCGAAACAATCCGCTTCCATAAGCATATTTGTGTAGGCTCTGCTTTCTTTCGCTGAACCTTCGTTGTTCTCATCTTCATATTTATTTCCTCCATGCTCGTATTACTTACTAATATGATGGGTTTTATTCCATTATTACGCAGTTTGCCGTCAAAAGTTATATGTGGTATTATTGTTTGGATTATTTTTAGAATAGGAAGTAAAAATGGCAGAGAGAATTACTCAATCCCAGTTAGATAAAATTCTACCCTTTGTAGAAAAGCCAGCTCGCTACACAGGCGGTGAATACAATTCGATTATAAAAGAAAAAGCCGAAGTGCGCTTTGCATTATGCTTCCCCGATGTTTACGAAATAGGAATGTCGCACTTAGGCTCAAGAATTATTTATTCAGCCCTGAACTCAAGAGACGACATAGCTTGCGAACGTGCTTATACTCCATGGACGGACATGGAAGCCAAAATGCGTGAAAGCAAAACTTTGATGTATTCTTTAGAAACCAAGCGTCCCTTGAAGGATTTTGATATTGTAGGCTTTTCGCTTTCTTATGAGTTGTGCTACACTAATATATTAACGATGTTGGATTTAGCACAAATTCCGTTTTTTTCGAAAGAACGTGGCGAGGATATGCCGCTGCTCGTTTGCGGTGGTGCAAGCGTTTGCAATATCGAGCCTATTGCTGACTTTTTTGATTGCGTTTTGTATGGCGATGGCGAAGAAATGGTACATGAGTTTATAGATGTTTATAAAGAAGCCAAGCAAAATGGCTTATCTAAACATGAAACCCTGCTTGCCCTTAAAAATATAAAGGGAGTATATATCCCTTCATTTTACGAAGCGAAATACGAAAACGGGAAATTCTTAGAGCTTAAAAAATTAGAAAAAACTGCCCCCGATAAAATCGAGCGCAGAATTGTTGCAAACCTTGATTCAACACCCTTTGACGACTACCCAATCGTTCCCAATATTTTAGCAGTACATGACCGTGTACCCGTAGAACTTTTTCGTGGTTGCACAAGAGGCTGTAGGTTCTGTCAAGCAGGCTTTATTTATCGCCCTATCAGGGAAAGAAAAGTAGATACACTCATAAATCAAGCAGAAAAAATGCTTTGCTCCACAGGCTATGACGAGGTTTCGCTGTTTTCGTTAAGCTCGGGAGATTATTCGGGCATTCATGAGTTAGTTCCCACACTTATGGAAAAGCTACACGATAAAAATGTTTCGCTTTCGTTGCCCTCACTTAGAATCGACAGCTATTTGAAAGACAGCTTAGAACAAATGGCTGCCGGCAAAAAAACAGGATTAACATTCGCACCCGAAGCTGGAACTCAACGTATGCGTGATGTAATTAACAAGGGCGTAACCGAGGACGATTTGATAAAATCCACAAAAGAAGCGTTTATTTCTGGTTGGTCGTCTATAAAGCTATATTTTATGATAGGTTTGCCAACCGAAACAGATGAGGACATTCTTGGAATCGCAGATTTGGTTCGCAAGGTTATAGATGCTTTTT
>JAAZFD010000239.1 GCA_012511925.1 Clostridiales bacterium | reverse complement strand
CAGTACAAGGACGGCTATTTTCCGATTCGGATAAGAAACACAATTTTGCCAGTTGCGAGTTTTGGTTCGGGTATTGCGCCTTGGCTTGTGTTAATAGGCTTTTTTATGAACGCACTTGGACTTATGTGGGCAGGGGTAATTCTTTACTCTGTTGTGCTTTTGTTTCAGTTGGCTACCTTACCAGTTGAGTTCAACGCATCATCTCGTGCTATCGCTATGCTATCACAGGGCGGATATATCGAGTATGACGAGGAAGTGGGCGCAAGGAAGGTGCTAAACGCTGCTGCGGCAACCTACGTTGTAGCAGCTTTGGCAAGTGCTGTTACGCTTTTAAGGTTTTTAATGATTTTGAACGGCGGCAGAAGAAGAAGTTAGGAACGCACTTGGGGCTTTGCCCAAAAGGAACGTTAGGAACGCACTTGGGGCTTTGCCCCCAAAGCCCCCACAACTTTTTGCTAAAAGTAGCAAAAGCAAGATAATACTTGTTTGGGTATGCAATTCCTTTGGCTTATTTCTTCCAACTGTAGGGGCGCGCATTGCGCGTCCGCCTTTTTACACATGCAATTTCAGCAAATTCGTTTCGCTCTGACTGGGCTTTCGCAAACAAGATTGTGGATTGATTCGCAAAAAAAATGTTTATGTTTTGCAGCGGACGCGCAGTGCGCGCCCCTACAATTCATTATTCATTATTCATCATTCATCATTCATTAAAATAAGAAAAGCGGGGGAGATTCCCCCGCCTTTTTGATTGCCAAAAATTATAAATCGTCTTGGTCTTGCCTCGGTTTTTTGTTGCAATCCGATGTGCCTGTATAACTGCCTTCAACATCCGAGCGGATTTTCGCATTGTTACAACCTTGCTTTGACATCTGCTTGTTCGTGTTCTGCTTGTTCTGCTTTTGATTGTTGTTGTTATTGTTCCTATTTTGCTTATCCATTGTTTTCGCCTCCTTTCGCCACCATTATTGGTTCAAGATTATTATTCGTTATATACTTGCTTTTATTCAGCAAAAAGGGTTAGAATATAATTTAAGAATAATGAAAAAGGGTGATATATTTGGAAAACGATATTGCCGTAAAAATGCAGAATATTAGCATGAGATTCGTCGAAACGCTTGCAAACGATGATATATCCATATCCATAAAAAAGGGAGAAATATTTGCGATTGTTGGCGAAAACGGCGCAGGCAAAAGCACCTTAATGAATGTTTTAGCAGGTCAATTACAGCCAACTCTTGGAAGCGTTGAGGTTTTTGGAAACAGGATTAGCACCTTCACACCAACAGCCGCAATTAAAGCAGGAATCGGAATGGTTCACCAACATTTCATGCTTATAGATTCATTCACAGCCGCACAGAACATAGTTTTAGGACGAGAGCCTAAAAAGTCAGGTATCTTTTTTGACAACAAGGCGGCTATAAGGTTCACACAGGATTTGATTGAAGAATACGGCTTAGAGGTTCCACCAAACGCAAAGATTAGGGACTTGGGCGTAGGCTTACAGCAAAGAGTTGAAATTCTAAAAACGCTTAGCTTGGGTTCAAAAATTTTAATTTTGGACGAGCCTACTGCGGTACTAACCCCCAAGGAAGCCGACGAGCTTTTTGCCGTTATAAGAAAGCTAAAAGCAAAGGGACATACAATAATCATTATCACTCACAAGCTATACGAGGTAATGGAAATATCCGACCGTGTGGCCGTTATGCGCTTAGGAAAGCTAATAGGCATATCAGAAACTAAAGACGTAAACGAGAAAAAACTTGCCTCTATGATGGTTGGACATGATGTATTGTTCGAAAGCATTCCCCGAGACGAAACCGAAAAAACTCCTGTGTTGGAGATTAAGAACTTAACCGTTTCGAACTCACGCGGCTTGCTTGCTGTTGATAATCTTTGCTTGAAGGTTAATTCGGGCGAAATTGTTGGTATTGCAGGTGTTGAGGGCAATGGTCAAAGCGAGCTTGCACAGGCGATAACGGGCTTGCGTACACCGCTAAAAGGCGAAATACTGCTTGACAGGGTTGTAATTTCAAGGCTATCCCCTGAAAAAATCCGTAAACTTGGCTTGGCGCACGTTCCCGAGGACAGAATAAAAACAGGTCTATCAAAGGATGCAACTATTTGGGAAAATCTTTTGGTAGGCAAGCATAAACGCAAGGAGTTTTCACTTTTCAAAACTCATCTTAAGAGAGATAAAATCAACAAATATGCAAAGGGCGTATATAACAAATTCGATGTTAGGGGCGGCAGTATTCACACTACTGTGGCTTCGCTTTCGGGCGGCAATATGCAAAAGGTTGTGGTTGGCAGAGAGTTTTCATTCGAAAACACAAAGGCATTCATAATCTCACAGCCTACAAGGGGCTTGGATATTGCGGCAATGGGCTTCATACATACTCAAATAATAAGCAAACGCAACGAGGGAGCGGCAATAATACTAATCAGCGCGGATTTAGACGAGGTGTTTATGCTTTCAGACCGTATATGCACCCTGTACGAGGGTAAAATTACAGCCGAATTTGACCCCAAAACCGCTTCAAAGGAAGAGGTTGGACTTGCAATGCTAACCCAAAGCAAGGAGGAAACATGCGAGAATTCCTAAAAGAATTATTTACTAAACGAAAAAAGTATGATTTTGGCTACATACTCTCACTTAGCATAAGCATTTTGCTTGCGTTGGGGGTAGGCGCTGCGATTATGCTTATTTTGGGCTACAATCCTCTTGAGGGCTATGGTGCACTAATAAAGGGTGCATTTGGCAGTACGAGAGCGTTGGGCGACACCTTGGCAAAGTCTGTAACGCTTGCTATGACTGCATTGGCTATGGCGGTTGCGGCAAAGGCTGGTATGTTCAACGTGGGCGGAGAGGGTCAGCTGTTCTTAGGCGCGATGGCGGCGGCTGTTATGGGTGCTGTGCTAATGGGTGTTTCGCCTATTATAGCAATCCCCGTATGTATGTTAGCAGCAATAATTGCAGGCGGAGTTTATGCCTACATTCCTGCAATATTAAAGGTGCGCTTAGGAGTAAACGAGGTTATCACAACTATTATGATGAACTCGATTGCGATTTATCTATGCGTTTATCTTTCGAACGGTCCGCTTAAAACTGCCGAAAAGGGCATTGCATCCGGTACGCAGGCGATTGACCCCGACTTCAAGTTCACAAAGCTAATAACCAACTCT
>JAAZFD010000025.1 GCA_012511925.1 Clostridiales bacterium | reverse complement strand
TAGTGTGACAGTGCCTTCCTTCATGCCCGATTCGCCACCAACATAGCCACCTGTATAATTGCCTATACCGGGGATATTCCATTCAGTTGAAGCGAATGCGCAAACAGCGTTGTAAAGCACTGTGCCTAAATTGCCTGCCCCAGGTTCGTTTGTTCTCTTTAAGTAAACATTACCGCCAGTAATAGTGCCTTGGTTTATGCCGGCAATACCGCCTACCATACCGCCAGAAACAATCATTTGGTTGTTAGTTACCGATACAGTATTGTTGTTTAGCGTACCACCGCTATAATTTCTGCCAGTTACACCGCCAACAATGCCTGAACCACATATCGAGCAATCCTGAACGACTGTTTTATTGTTTGATATTGTGCCGTAGTTTACACCAGCTATACCGCCAGCATAAGTGAGGGTTATTTCCAAATAAGGTGCGTTTTCTGTGTAATTATCATTTACACCGCCATAAGCTTCACAACTTGTAATTGTGCCTTGGTTATAGCCCACTATACCGCCAGCATAACAGAACGCAAATACCTGTGCTATTTCGCTAACACAATTTGTTACTTTGCCTGTTGAAGTGCTATACCCTGCAATACCGCCTGCATAGCCTGCACCCTGTTGCCCGTTGTTCTCCTGTGCACCTATGGAGTATGAATCGTTTCTTACCAAGCAATTATCAATCGTGCCTTGGTTATAGGCAGCTATGCCACCAACATAGGTTAAACCGAATATCGAGTTAGTTGCAATAAGCTTAACATTCTTAATAGTACCGTTGTTATGTGCAAACAAGCCAACATATCGTTGTCCATTAGCTCCCCAGTCAGCAGTAAAGTTTTGTATCTCAAACGATTTGCCATCAAATGTGCCGGTAAACGCAATTCTGCTTCCGCTTGAACCGCCAACCCAACCTAACGGAGTGAACTTTGCACCAGCATTATTGATGTTCTTCTGCATCTGGTAGTTCTTGCCCAAGTGCGTTGCATCAGTGCCAACCCTGTTAAGCCCTGCTAATGTGGTTAGCTTGATGTACTCTGCGCCACTTACATCTACAAAGGCATATACATCAATCGAACCGCCGTTGATAGCTGTTTGAGCACCGGCTGTTATCGTCTTTGAGTACGTGGAAGCAAAGTAGTTTGATGTACTATAGGGTTTGTAGCCGGGTATGTATGTAGTAAAGTTTGCGTTGTTAATAGTAATCGACTCTCCTTGGGACATCTCCTTTACAACATCCTTCGTTCCAGCCGATTCACCGTTAAATGCATCGTAGAGGGTGAAGGTAATGGTGTAGGTTTGTGCTGCTTTTGCCTCCCATTGTGCGTAGAGAGTTGTGTTGGCTGTAATACTGAATGTCGCACCTGCCAAATAATCAGTACCTGTGCCGTTGGCTGCAGTGTTCCATTTTATAAATTCGCTTCCGCTGAATGTAAATGTGTTGTTTAATACAGTAACCACAGAGTTGTAGTTGTACGGACTATTGGGGTCTGTTAATGTACCCGTGCCACCATTTGCATTATATGTTACGGTTCGAGTTTGAACAGTCCATTGAGCTGTTAAAGTTACTGTTGAACCTGCAAAATCTAGTGTATAGGGAACTTTTCCACCAGACTGATAAGTCTGCCCGTTATGCGATGCCGCCCAACCGCCAAAAGTGTATCCCGCTCTGTTCATTGGCGGAGCCATGGGTATGGTATATTCACCAGCAGTTGCACAGTTTACGGTTGCATTAGCAGGGGCAGCTGTACCGCCGTTTTTGTCGTACTCTACATAGAATTCAGGGTTCGCCCACATAGCTTTAAGCTCGATATTGTTTGCGGGAGCGTTGATAATGTTACCGCCTGCAGCTATTAAAGCGCCGCCAACCATATCGGAGCGTTCCCATCCCATGAACAACTGACCGCCTGCAATGGTGGGAGCTGTGGCAGGAATAGCAATCGTATCGCCTGGGAAGAATTCAATCAAATTAAACGTACCCGAACCGCCGTTTAGGTCAAATGTCAACTTAAACGGATTGCCCTCCCAAGCTACTACAAATGTTGCATCGTTAGTAGGCATACCAATCGGACCTACATAATTTTCATTGTAGGTTTGAGCAGGGTCATTCTTATTTACCCAACCTCTGAAGTAGTACAAATCAGCTTCGTATGAAAGCTTGGAGTCTGTGAACAAGTAGTCGTAAATGTCTTTGCCAGCAGGAACATTCAAGTATTCTTTTACGAATGTGCTGCCGCCTACGATTTTGCTTGCATCTTGAACCAATGTCAAACCGTTTTCGGTTGAGCCCTCTATTACGAGCGTTAGCTTTGATAACTTATTCCAAATAGCCGTAAGCGTTGTACCGTCCTTTGGCATTCCAACATTTGCATTGGGCTGATATACAGTGCCGTTATGGCTTGCTTGCCAGCCTATAAATTCATAGCCGTCAACGTTGCCTGTAATATTCTTAACAGTAAATGGAAAGCCTTGTTGGTATGCAGTGCCATCAACAGGCGCTTTACCATGGTCATTGTCAACATAAGTTACATAGTAAGTAGCATCTTTCCACATTGCTGTGAAATTCAAGTTTTGGTTAACAATAACCTTATCGTTGGGGTATTTCGTTTCGTTGGTTTCCGCACATTTCCAACCGTCGAATACTTTCTTATCCACCGTTAAACCATCTGCCGACTTAATTGTAATCTCTGTCCCTGGTGTTACCGGCGCTTGTGTAGGCACTGTGCCTGTTGCACCGCCTGCTATGTATGTAATCGTGTACTCTTGAATATACAACGCCAAAAGCGTTACATTTTTGCCAGGCATTACATAATCTGCGCCAGCGCCGAACTCCATATCCTTTTCAGCACAATACCAGCGCGAAAATACATAGCCGCTCTTTGTGGGAATATCGCTAGTTAACTTTACGGTTGAGCCCATTGTATGGCTACCGCCGTTTGTGCCTACGCCCTCACCGTCATCAAGGCTATATGTTATGCTGTACTTGGATTGCTCCCAAATAACCACAAGCGTTAGGTTGCCGTTCAGTTGAATGGGACCCGAGTAGTCGTCTAAGAAGAAGCGCACACCGTCATCCGACCAGCCCTTGAAATCGTGGTTGGCTTTTGTCGCCGTTGAGTTCATTACGATATTAGCAATATCTTCGCCCTTGTATAGCGTAATCGTGTTGCCGACAAATGAATAACCGCTTGCAGGAACAAAAGTGCCGCCTTCACCTGGGTCAAATGTTAATGTAAATTCTTCTTTTGCTTCCCAAGTGGCAGTAATAGTACAGGGTTTGCTCACTTTTGCCAGCTGAGTCGGTCCAAATGTACCCCTTTCCGGAATCATCCAGCCATCAAAGTTATAACCTGTTCTTATCGGTGCGACAGGAAGCGGAAATTCCTTGTTTGCTTCTACCTCAACCTCTAAAGGCTCGGGCATACCTGTTACACCTTCTCCACCAGGTGCATAGGTTATCTTTACCTTAGCTGTTTCCGTACCGCCGGGGTTTTCTCCTGGGTTCGTACCGCCACCGTGGGGAATAGTGCCTGCATCAAAAATCATACCGATTAGGAAACCGTCGAACACTTCTGATGTATTCGGTAAATCGTCTCCCATCTTGTCGGTAAGATTTACGTATGTGTCGTTTATTTCGTCCATATCGCCATCTTTTGTTTTCGACTTCATGCCGCCTGAACCAGATGGCTCGGTTCTAAGATATACGGCATATTGATCCTCTGCAGGAGTACCAATAAAGTCTTCATCTGTACAGTTGTAGTCGTTGATGAGTTCTGAGAGGTCATCATAATGATATGGATTTCCTCCCGATTGCATCAGCTTACCCATATCGGGTCCTTTGTTTTGATAGCCGAAAATATAGTATACTCCAGCCTTTCGAATAAAGATTACTATACTTGTTGCAATCTGACCGTCAATAATAGCCAAGTTTTCGGCTAAATATGAGGTGAGCGTGCTGCGAGCATCTGATAATGCTGCCTTTGCGTTGGCTTTTGCAATCATATTTGTGAATGCGGGAATGAGTATTGCCGCCAATACACCTATTACCGCAATTACAATAATTAACTCTACGATTGTAAAAGCCCGTTTGTATGAGTAATTTCTTTTCATACTAACTCTCCCTTCCTTATTTTTTAGTTATTTGGCTTAAGGCTATTACCCCTACTACCATAATAATCCAAACAATGCACACTTCTTACGATATGTATGTACTATTATATTCTAATTTTAATACATGGCATTTTGATTGTCAAACATTTAAGACAGAGATGCGTTGTATTTTGTTATAAGACTAAACCATATTAAAACTTTATAAAACTTAATTGACACATATTCAACATAAACCGAACTTAATTTATACGTTTTTGCCATATTTTTTCACCAATAAATGAAACAATACAAGCCATTAACCGAAGCTACGAAAATGTTAGGATTAGAATGAAATGAAATGTGATATTTTTGTGAAATCTTTTTTACGCCAAAAATATTAAAAAAGGGGTTACCCCAATTATGCGAAGGCGAAAAGTGATTCGAGAATAACAACTATTTCATACACAAACAACTTGTACAAACCTAATAGATTCGTTATAATAGCCTTATACTTATTTTGGATTCCAAGGAAGGGTTAAAAATTTTGAAGAATTTTAGACTTGCGATATTTCTGTTTGCGCTGATATTTGTATGCGTAAACTGCATAGGTTTTTTTGGTAGTGCCAGGGCTACCGGCACTGACGGAGTTGTAGTCCCTGCTGAATTTGCTTCTTTCAGCTCTAAGTATGTGCTTCTTTATGAAGCAAAATCGGGCAAGGTTTTATACGAAAAAAGAGGCTACGAAAAGGCGTATCCTGCAAGCACAACAAAGGTTCTTACCGCAATAATCGCAATAGAAAAGGGCGATTTGGAAGCCGAGGTTACAATCGGCGATAGAGTAGAGACAAAAGGCTCATCAATGGGCTTAAAGCCTGGTGAAAGGTTGAAGCTAAAAGATTTATTATATGGAATGATGCTTGTTTCGGGAAACGATGCCGCACGTGCCATAGCCGAGCATATTTCTGGCTCGGTTGCTGATTTTGCAGTTATTATGAACGAGTATTGCGCTACATTAGGCATGAAGGATACTCAATTCAAAAACCCCAACGGCTTAGATAATACCGAGCATTTTACAACAGCTTATGACCTTGCGCTTGCTTCTGCTTATGCTATGAAAAACCCTACATTTAGACAGGTTGTTTCAACTCAAGTCCATACCATACCTTCAACAAACAGGCATTCTGAAGGCTTTATCCTTGAAAACACGAACAGATTCATTCATAAAAAGGTAGACGACAAAAAGTCGTTCCTTTACGAATACGCAACAGGCATAAAAACTGGTGATACGATGTTTGCTGGCAAATGTATTGTAACCTCCGCTAAAAAAGGAGATATGGAGCTTATCGCAGTATTGTTTGGAGATATGGACGATAATTCCACAATCGGAGAAAACAGATATGTTGCAGCCAAAAGCCTATTTGACTTTGGGTTCAATAATTTTGAGCTTGTAAATATTGCGGATTTAGGGTTATCGAATACAGTTACGTGCAATGTGTCCGATTCTCTAATAAAGCAAACTACCCTTAACATAGATTTAGAAAATAGCTTTGCTTGCATTCCAAAGAGCGATGTTCAAGATATTCGAGAAAATGCTTCAAAGCTCGGCTTGAAGATTGTACTAAGCAATTCGGAAAGTGAAAATGAGTTAAAAGCACCTGTGGATGCGGGTGAAGCGGTTGGAAGCCTGCAATACCTATATAACGATGAAGTGATTTTCACTGCCGCATTAACAACCTCTGAAAAGATTCAAAAATCGGACGAAAGCACAAGCGCAGGGCAAGAGGTAGAAGCGGTAGAGCCGCCAGAAACCCCCTATTACTCATGGCTGTTTTGGTTACTAACCGCAAGTATAGGAATTGTAATCGTAATAGTTGTTATTCAATTATCAAGAAGAAAGCCGAGGAGAGCTAAGTACAGTCGCCCTAACAAGTATCGCGTTCGTAGGAGAATGTAATATATTATCCTGCAAAACATTGCTATATTCGTCAAAATTGGTTATAGTGTATGTGTAATAAATAATTGGAGGAAGCATGAAGAAGTTAGATTTATATATTGTAGGAATAGGCGGTCAAGGCGTTTTAACGATTGCAGAGATTTTAGCCGTTGCCGCTCAAAACAAGGGCTTAGAGTGTAACTTTTATCCCACAAAGGGCATGGCACAGAGAGGAGGCTTTGTTAAGGCACAGTTGCGTATAGGGCAGGGCGGAGCAGGACCCGAAATCGCAGAAAAAACCGCCGATGCCGTAATCTCAATGGAGCTACAGGAATCCTTAAAGGCTATAAAATACATAAAAAAGGGCGGAGATATTTTGGTTTGGGCACACAAATGGTTGCCTACCGATGTTATGCTAAAGCGTGCAAGCTACCCCGAGGTAAGCACAGTTATTTCTGTTGCAAGGGTAGAGGGAGTAAACCCCAAAGTGTTAAACCCCGAGGATTATTCAGAAGATATTGCCCAAAACATAGTACTATTAGGGGCTTGTATTGCGCATACCGCAGTTGGGAAAATGTTTACAGCTCAAGATATAAAGACTGCCATGCTTCAACGCTTCTCAAAGGGTTCAGAGTTAAACATTAAATCGCTTGAAATAGGACTCAATTCGGAGGTTAAAAATGCGTGATTTGCGTATAGATTCAATTTTCTATTGCTCTTCTATTGCATTGTTTGGCTCTGTTTCGGAAGGAAAATTAGGCAGAGCATTATTGGAACGCCTAACTGAAGGCGGCTTCGATACAAAAAAGATTTATATTATCAACCCCAAAGGCATAGGTCATGGAGACTCAAAGGGCTACAAAAGCATACTGGAATTAGCCGATAAAAAAGTTGATTTGGCGCTTATTTCAAGCCCTGCGGCTACTGTTCCTCAAGTGTTAGAGGATTGTGGAGCGGTTGGAGTTCGTGGTGCTGTAGTTATCAGCTCTGGCTTTTCGGAAGCTGGCAATAACGAACTAGAAGCTGAAATTATTGGCATTGCACAAAAGCATTCAATACGTTTCATAGGTCCAAATTGCGCAGGCATAGCAAACACAGAAAACTCTTTGTTAGCAACCATTGAAGCGCAACCTGCCAAGGGTAGAATTTCGCTCGTTTCGCAAAGCGGAGCGGTAGGCGGCTTAATAATGCACCTTTCAACCGAAAACGGCTTAGGAATATGCAAGTTCGCAAGCTATGGAAATGGCGCAGACCTAAACGAAACCTCGCTTTTAGAATACCTTATAGATGACGATAGTATCGATGTTATAACGCTATACGTTGAAAACATAAAAGACGGCAGGCGATTCATGGAAGTGTTGCAAAAAGCAACCGCTGTTAAGCCTGTAATCATTATTAAATCGGGCAGAACATCAAGCGGACAGCGCGCCGCAATGTCGCATACTGGCTCTATGGCTGGTGCTGATATGGTTTACGACAAGGCAATATCCGTTTGCGGTGGTATTCGTGCGATAACAACTGATGATATGTTCGACTATGCGAAAATCTTTGCCGCTAAGAAAGACATTTTCGGAAAGAAAGTAGCAATCATCACTAATTCGGGCGGCCCGGGTGTTATGACTGCCGATATGTGCGAGAATGCAGGGCTAACAGTTTGTGCGCCGTCGGATTCCGTAAAATCCAAGCTACAAGAGTTCCTGCCCCCGTTTGCAGGGCTTGCAAATCCAATCGATTTAACAGTAGGTGCAACGCCTATGGGCTACGCAAAGGCACTTAGCACCTGTTTGGAAGAGTATGATGCAGCAATCGTAATGTATGTTGGCACTCCACACTTGCAGGCTTTGCCCGTGGCAGAAGAATTAACAAAGGTTGCAAAGCAAAGCAACAAGTGCATATGCGCTTTATTTGAAATTGGTAGCGATATAGAAGAAGCTAAAAAAGTGCTGTCAAACAGCGGTGTTGTTCTGTTCCCATCTGGTGAACGAGCAGCAAACGCGCTATCAAAGCTCGTTGAATATAATGAGTACAAGGCAAGTAATACGGAAATTGACCTTTTCCCTGATATAGAGTCGCTTGAGCTTGGGTGCAGTTGCGACAGCAAAAGCCTACTCGAAACTCAAGCAATGCGCTTGTTAGACAGCGTTGACATAAGCATTCCAAAGCATCTATTCGCAAGCAACAGCAACGATGCTATAAAAGCGTGTAACGAGATAGAGTATCCTGTTTGCATGAAAGTAGTATCGCCTGCTATACTTCATAAATCAGATGTTGGCGGAGTAATTCTTAACATCAAAAACGACTTCGAATGTATAGAGGCGTTCAAAAAATTAGAAACGCTTTATGGATTCTTGGGCGTTATCGTCTATCCCATGCTCAAGAAGGGCTATGAGGTGATGATGGGATTAACTCGTGATGCGCAATTCGGACCCGTAGTGATGTTCGGAATGGGCGGAATCTATACCGAGGTTTTCAAGGACATTGCATTAGGAATAGCACCCTTAACACACCAAGCCGCACTTAACATGATAAAATCAACAAAAAGCTATGAGATTTTACAGGGAGCGCGCGGTGGCAATAAAGCAGATATAGATGCGCTTTGCGATATTCTTGTAAAACTTTCAAAGCTGCCATTCATGTACGAAAGTATTTCGGAAGCGGATATAAACCCTGTATTTGCTTATGAACACGGTGCAGTGGTAGCCGACGTTAGAATATTACTTGACAAAAGAGATAAAATAGATTTATAAAACATTAGGAGATTATATGAAAAGCATACGAATAGCTGAATTATTAAAGGACTATAAGAGTTTTACCGAGTTAACCGT
>JAAZFD010000024.1 GCA_012511925.1 Clostridiales bacterium | reverse complement strand
ACCATTTCACGGAGCAAGTATAGCTCTGTTACATGGTTGATGTTATAAACCATTTCAAGAACAGGGTTGAAGCCAGCAGGCATATTGAAGCTGGTTTGATGAACAAAGCCTAAGTTGTTGATGTTGTTTGCATCTTCAGCAGTGTACGTATCGATATAACCGTTGTTATCGGAAATCGAGTTAGAGTTATTTCCGAAGCTTTGGATATAAGCGTTATGCTGAATAATAACCTTACCATCAATAACGACTAATTCCTTTGCATAGCCTTTGATTTCGGACTTGCCGTCGTTCTTAATAGCAGCGATTATAAGTTTCTTTACAGCGCCTGATTGAACAACATTACATTCTGAAGCATTGATTTCAACTTCGCCATAAATAACACCATCAAGTTTGATTGTGCCAGCTTTTTCGGTGTTGAAAATAATCTTTGCGCCATCATTTACAATGAGCTTTTTGCCCATCATAACGCCAATTCCGCAGGGAGATGAAATCTGAATGGTGTTTTCAATTGTAGCTGAGTCTAAAAGGAAATACGTGCAATCAACAGCGCCATTGATGTCTTCTGTTTTTGAAATTGCAATATACCAATCAGCTGTTGTTGTGCTGTATTCAGAATTCAAGCTATAGTAAATTGTGATAGGCGATTGAGCAGGTGCTCCCTTTGTGCTAACAGCTGTGTTAATCTCACCATACATAATTTGGTTGGTAGTTGAATCCCAAATGAAGCTGCAGCCATCTGCTTTTGCGTTTAGTTGCTCGCCACGATAACCTGCAGATTCCAATACAGCAACTACTTCTGCCATGCTTGCCGGAAATACATTTTCACTGATTTGAGCAGTAACAAGAGCGGTGTTGAAGTTCTTCGCCATTGTCTTATCGTCTGCCATGTGGGCTTTTTTAATCATGCCTTGGAAAGCTGGAATTAAAATTGCAGCTAACACGCCTATTACAGCTATAACAATAATAAGCTCGACGATTGTGAAGCCAGACTTTTTACGATTGTTCATTATTTAATCCTCCTGTTTATATGTTTGAGACAATCTCAATTAACATTATACACCATATTTTCTTATATTTCAAGCACTTTTTTGAATAAATCGAGTTTTTACAACTTTATTTTGTATAAGTCTTTTAAACTGTGATTGAATGCACAGTGGGACTTTCGCCCCAACAACTCTTCGGAACAGTCTATCACTACAACTCAAAAGGCGAAGGTTTTCGGTATTCCAAAATAGGGGCTTTCGCCCCCATTCAAAAGCTTCAAAAATTATTGTCCTAAGTACAGACGTGCTTCGTTTATTGTATAGGAGTAATTAAAGCTCCCCGTAGCAACCAAAAGTCCATTATCATTATACGCCTTTACCGTAACAGTTACTGTGTAGCTTTGATTAGGATTACTTATTTGAGAACTGCTAAGCAAGCCATAATAGCCATCTTCACAAGCCGTAGCATAATAAAAGCTCTTATCCTCATGACTGCTGACTAGCTTATTAGAATCGTAGCTGAAACCCTCTGGTACATAAACGCCGTTGTAATCAACTGTAGTGCCGTTTTGATAATCGAGCTTGCTTTGTCTCACTTCTGCTACGTATAGCTTCTTGAATTCGGTCGTTAAATCACCGCTTTTTGGTGCATCGTATGTTTTTTCGATGCTTTGCTCAAAACCGCCATTCCAACTCGATAATCCACCAAAATTATTAAGGTTTGTTGTGTATGAAACGCTTACGACATATTTTATTGCACCTGCTTGTGCTGGAACGATTATAGAATCGCCAATGCTTTCAGGCACGATTAACGAAATAGTTGATATAACGCTAACATTGCCCGCATTTGTAATTTTCGAATCCAGAGTGGAAGCTGTGTGTGAAAAAAGGCCTGCGTTTGCTTTGCCGTAGATATTTCCAAAGTTTTTGTTTGTGCCTTGGAATAAATAACGCTCTACAAGATTTCCACCAATATTGCCCACAAACGAAGAAGCCTTTTGACCAAGAACGGTTCCGTAGTTCGCACAGTTGTTGAAAGTAATATAACCAGTTGTATGTAGGTCAGATGTATCTGCACCAAATGGAGCGGCTATAGTTGAACTACCTCCCTCAATATCTGCAAAATTGGTGCAACTCGTATATTTTATGTTTGCAGGGAATGTAAAGCCCATTAAAACAACTCTCTTCGGATTTTGAATAAATGCCGAGCCGAATTGAGCGTTCGTCTTTATCTTTCCATAAGTATTTACATTTTCAACATCGCAAGTACCATAAGCTGCATTCGCTAAGGCTGCTTCACCGCCACCGAAGTGAATATCTACATTTTTTATGTATGAGCTTGAAATCTCGGGAAAAAGCTGTTTCTTTCCGCTAAAGTTGCTTATTCCTCTAATAATAGCGCTTTTGCCGCTTGAGAGCTTGCCGTCTAAGTTAATGCTAACTTTAACGTTAGTAATTGCAGCGTTATCAATCGTTTTACCTGTGAAGTCAATGCTGTTTAATAGCTTAACATATACACACTCACCGTCTGTAACTGCCGCTAACTTCTCATATAGCTTGTTGAACTGTTCAGAAGAGCCAATCAGATATGCATCAAACTCTCCGCCTGTTCCGCCCATAATGTCATTGCTTTTGCTGTTGTAGGAAATAGCTGTTGAGCCATCTTGATTCGTACCAACATTTACATTGCCATCTACATACGAGATTTTGCCATCGTTGTCAATCTCTGTATCCTTTGCTTCTTGTTCTACATTCAAACACAAAAGCGAAGCATTTTGCTCGACAGTAACCTTTGTATTTATTGCACCATTAGGAATTGTGATGTTAGCAACCCTGCCGCCGCCCTCTATTTTCACATGACCCTGTAAAAGCGAAATATTTCCGTCAACCGATGCACCTGTTTTAATCGACATCGTATTATTGGCAATAGCCATAATAGTCCAGTTGACCGATTCATAGGATTGCGAGCTGTAATTTATTTCACCATTAGGCATATATACAATGATTTCGCCATTGGAAATGCCACCGTTTTTGAAATCAACAGTTCCATTGCCTATGATTATTAAGCGCTTGTTGTTGAGATTAAGTGTTTTGCCGCCCAAATCAATAATATAATTCTCTGCATCCTTAAGCGATATTACGGTATCACCCGAAATCGAGTAGTCGCTCGTCATTGCCATGCCCAAATCGGTAGAAATATCTTCAAAAGGCTTTAGTAGCTGAATCCACTTGCCACCCTCGGCAGTTGCATCTGTAGCTTTTCTACCTGCAAGCTCTTTAGGAAATGTAGTAGCTTCGGTTGTTGAATCGACTAATAATACCTTACTCAACACTGTGTCGAAGAAAAATCGATTCTCTGGCACTTTAGGCATGATTTTACCCACCGGCATACCGGAATCGTTGAGAACCATACAAGCCTCGATGAACTCAACGTTTACATTAAGCACTACATCGTTTGCAGCCAATATAGATACATTCATGTTTTTGCAAGCTGATACGTCAGCAGCGTTGTTTGCTTTACGAATAATGTTTGAGAATGCAGGTATTAGAATTGCAGCAAGCACTCCAATGACCGCAATAACAATAATCAATTCGACAATCGTAAAGCCTGTTTTGTATTTTTTCATAATCCCTCCATTTACATTTGCATATCACAGAATATAATATAGTAAATGTAAAATGAAGTCAAACACTTTTATCCAGTTTTGTAAAAAATATTAACCAAATAATTCTTTTAATTTTTAGCGTGCTTTAAAATGGGTTTATTTAAAAAAGTTAGTATTTTAAGGCAGATTTTAGCCAATCCAATGAAATCCTCATAAACATCAGTCCGTTATGTTTTTCTCGAATATTCACGTTCACTTTGCACAAAATAAGACGAGTATAATAAAAAAGGTGGTTCAGAAGAATGAGCGAAAACAAACACAAAGGAATTCATGCTGTTATCATGGCGGGCGGAGAGGGCACGAGATTGCGTCCAATGACATGCACAATGCCAAAGCCACTCGTACCATTGTTGAATAAGCCTGTTATAGATTACTGCATTGACTTATTGAAGCTGCACGGAATCACAAATATCACTACTACCTTGTTCTATCTTGGGAACATGATTGAGCAACACTTAGGCAACGGAAATGATTTTGGGGTTAACATAAAGCATTCATCCTCAAAATCTCCTTTAGGAACGGCTGGAAGCGTAAAAAATGCAGCCGAAAAGGACAAAACGATTTTAGTAATCAGCGGAGATACTTTAACTGATTGTGATTTAGGTAAAGCGATTCAATTTCACAGAGAAAACAACTCAAAGGTAACCATATTATTAAAGCAGGTTAACTCCCCAACAGAGTATGGAGTTGCGCTCATTGACTCAAATAAAAAAATATCAAGGTTTTTGGAAAAGCCTGTTCGGAACGAGGTATTCAGTAATTTAGCTAACACTGGTATTTATATTCTTGAGCCGGAAATTATCGAAATGATCCCCGAGGGCAAGGCATTTGATTTCAGCTGCGACCTATTCCCCATGCTTATGGAAAAGGGCATCGATATTTTTGGACACGAAATACACGATTATTGGTGCGACATAGGCGATATTGAACAATACTTGCAATCTCAAAGAGATATGCTACATGGCTTGGTTTCATTTATTCCAAACAAAAACGCTGTTTTTTATAATGGTGGAATTTATAATGGAATGTATATTGAAAACGGTGCAATCATTTCCGACAAAGCTATTCTTGAGCCACCGTGCTATATTTCTGAGGGTGTTGAGATTGGTAGCGGCGCAAAAATCAGCGAATGCGCTGTAATCGGTAGCAATTCAAAGGTTTATATGAACGCAAGTGTGAAACGCTCTGTAATTATGCAGGACTGTATTATTAGAGAGAATGTTCAGTTAAGAGGTTCGATATGCTGTAATGGCGTTCAAATAGACAATGACAGCGAAATTTATGAAGGTAGCGTTATAGGGGAAAGATGCTCGATCGGCAACAACACAACTGTTTTTGATTCGGCATCTATTTGGCCTGATAAAAGCATAGACCAGCATCAGAAGGTCGGTGAAAACATAATATGGGGCATTACAAAAAGAATTTCATGTGAGGATGTTGGCATAACTGGCTATAGCGATACGGATTTATCCCCCGAAACAGCTGTTAGAGTTGCGGCTTCGTACGCTTCGCTTCTTCCGAAAATTAGCTCTTTGGTTATTGCTTGCGATGGTACTCCTACTTCGTCAATGTTGAAACGAGCAGCTGTTTCGGGTATTATTTCACAAGGAATAGACGTATATTCCCTACCCTATATGCCGTTCACGCTTTTTAGCTTTGCCATTAAAACGCTTGATACTAAGGGTGGAATATACATCAGCACTAACGAGGATTCGCATGGTGTGAACATTATTTTATGTGATGAGTTGGGTGTTGCTATCGATTCATCAAAACGCAGAAAACTAATGCAGGTTTTCTCGAAAGGCGAGGTTCTGCCGTCAACGCAAAAGGAAATTGGAATAGTTGACGAGTTCGGAGGCATCAAGAATGCATACGAAGCTAAGCTCAAGAAAAATATAAATGTTGATTCTATAGAAAGTAATCCAAAAACAATCGTGTTAGATGTTCCCCAATTACTTTATGACATCATCGCACCTATAATAATGCGAATGAGTTGGAAGGTAGTATCAGCGGATACGAAAAAGGGCGAAAGGATGCTGTCTGAAATTAATAACAACAATGCCGCTTTTGGTTGTTACATAGAGGATAGAACCAACAATACACCTTTGGTAATGCTTGAATCGGGACGAACGCTTGACCAAATGGCTTTAATTTCTATTCTTATAGCTTCTGCGATAGATAATAAACGCATAGAAAGAATAGCGGTTCCTATTAGTTTTCCCGATGAATACATCGCTCATTTGAAGCAAAAAAATATTGATATCGTCAGCGCCCCTGTTGATTGGCACAGTTATTTTAGGGCTGCAATTAAGAATAATGCGTTTGTGCCCGAAATATTCGACCCAATAGCTTGCATTGTTAAACTATGCGAAATCGAAGCGAGTAACGAATTAGAGGGCTATGCATCCTTACTGCCAAAGGTATTTCAAACGAACAGCACGATACCATGCTCTTGGGAGGATATGGGCAGAATTTTAAGCACCTTGGATGAAGAGGAGGATTCGCAACTCATAGAGCCTGTGGATGCTTTGAAAATCCATTCAAACAACGGCTGGGTGCTAGTAAAATCAGGTGATAGCGTTGCCGAATGTAGAGTTTTAGCTGGCAGTTTTAACGAGGAATACTCAAAGGACCTAACAACTTTATATGTTGAGAAAATCAGCGAAATTATTAAGAACAAGAAAGAATAACTAAACAAAAAATTGTAAGAAAGCCGCTGTCAAAGGCGGCTTTTGATAGTTGAAAAACTGCATATCCCACACTATTTAGGTCAACAACAAACTGAATTTGCCGAGAAATGCTACACCATTACGCACATCCAAACGTCATTTCGAAATTTGTAGGTGCCGTACCTTGAGTGTTCGCACACCCAATGTTGAGATTGTCAAAACGTCTTTATTAGGGCGTCTATGGCTTTTCTGTAGGTTTGCTAAGCAAATCGCCCTATCCCAAAAATCATGGCTTACAAAAACTCAAAACACTCATTTGAACACCTGCAATAGTCAGACCACAGCTATCTTGCGTGGTTTCATGACAGCAAAAAGCCGCCCATAAAGGCGGCTTTAAGTGTAAATAGTTATTTAAGCGTTGTCATCATCAGATTCTTTTAAGCCTGCAAACAAGCTTGCAAGAGAAGTGGTTGATTGCTCAACAGGTGGTAATTCGTAATCTTCATCCTCACGACGCGAGCGGGGACGTTCACGAACCTCAGCTTTAGGTTGTTCAGTTCCAGCAGTCTCTCTCTGCGCTTCAAACTTAGCTTGACGCTCTTTGCGTTGTTGTTCAAAAGCTGCACGTTGAGCGGCTCTCTCTGTTCTTTCACGCTCACGCTCCTCATGCTCTTTTGCAACTTCAGCAGCCAATGCAGGATTTTCTTCTAAAATCAAGTCTTTTCTGCTAATGTTCATACGCTTTGCAGTAACATCTACTTCGAGAACCTTGCAACGAACCTTGTCGCCCAAGTTAATCTCGTCTTCGATTTTCGCAATGCGCCTTGCAGCAACATGAGAAATGTGAATCAAAGCGTCGATTGAAGGTGTAATTTGAACAAATGCACCAAAGGGAAGTATTCTAACAACCTTGCCTTCAACGATAGAGCCTTCGGTGAACCTTTCGGCTGCCTGTACCCATGGATCGGGCTTGGGCTGAAGTTGTTTATAGCCCAATGCAACATGGCATTTTTCAACATCAACAGAGAGTATTACAACTTCGATTTCTTGCTCTTCAGCGAGCAGATCACCAGGCTTTTCGATGTGTTCCCAGCTTAAGTCTCTCATGCTGATTTTGCCTTCAAAGCCACCAATATCAACAAAATAGCCGAACTTAGTAAAGCGCTTAACAATACCCTTGACCTTTGAGCCAACAACAAGTTTTTCGCAATACTCACGCATTTGAGTATCTCGTTCTTCTTCGATTACAGCTCTGGCAGAGCCAATTATGCTCTTCTTGTTCTTGTCAACTTCGATAACTTTAACTTTAATGTTCTTTTTAACATAGGGGTTTAAGTCTTCTACGTAACGCAAACCTACGAGTTTGGCGGGAATGAATATCCTCATACCATTGGCGAAAGCCACAAGACCGCCTTTTACAGCTTCTTTGACACGAGCTTCAAACACCTTTCCTACAAGAGTGTCATCATTGAACATTGCTTCCATTTTTTCTTTCTTTTCAATTGATTTACGTGAAAGCAAAACGCCTTTACCTGTTCCGTCGTTAACCTTTAGCACAGCGACTTTGATTTCGTCGCCAGGTTTGACAGCTTCAGAAAGTTTAACATCCGAATCCATGGAGAATTCCGCACGCGGAATGTAGCCATCGGATTTGTAGCCGGATATGCTAACCCAGACTTCGTCTTCAGTTACGGTAAGTACATGTTCGTTAAGGATTTGACCATCCTTGATGCGCACCATTGTATTTTCCAAAGCTTCCGCAAAGCTCTGTTCGCCTGAGTCTTCAGGCTTTTTCTTGCCACCCTTTTTTTGAGCGGAAGAAGCAGTTGCAGTTTCACCTTTGACTGTGGCTACTTCAATTTCGCCTTCGGTCTTTTCTGCGGTGTTCTCTGCAGTCGGTTCTGCGGCAGTTTCTGATGCTTCAGAAGCATTTGTAGCTGCCTTTTCGAGTTCATTCATTCTGGTTATAACCTCCCTAATCATCCAATCGGGCGTTGAAGCGCCCGCAACGATACCTATTATACCATTGATTTTAACATTTTCAAGCGTTAGTTCGCATGATTTTTCAATACAATCGGTTTTTTTGCAATTTTCTTTGCATATCTTGTATAACTTTTGGGTTTTCGAACTATTTTTCCCGCCAATTACTATAATCGCATCGCATTCCTTGCTCAAATCCTCCGCTTCATCCTGCCGATTTTTCGTTGTATCGCATATAGTATCGTGAATTTCAATATTTTTGAAACTTTTTTTGAACTTTTTTGCAATTTCATAATATCTGCTACGCAAGAATGTAGTCTGGGCTACTAAGCATATACTATCATCATTATTCATTTGCAAAAGCTCTGAAAAATCTGAAATAATTATCCCTTTATCATCACAATGCCCATTTATTCCAATAACCTCAGGATGCTCTTTTGTGCCTGCAATTATTACCTTTTTGCCCTCTTTATGTGCTTTTGAAACTATATTATGAATCTTTTTTACGTATGGACAGGTTGCATCAATTACTATTACTCCCATTTTCTTTGCTTTTTCTATTGTGCTTAGCGGCGCACCATGAGAGCGAATCACCATTGTATCTCCTTCGCTAAGCTCAAACACATCGTTTATTACATCAATGCCTTTGTCTTTTAGGTCTGAAACGACTGCCGAGTTGTGAATAATTTCTCCTAAAGTGTAGATTGTTTTGTCGCTTTGTTTTTGCTCTTCCAAAGCCATATCAATGGCGCGCTTTACTCCGAAACAAAAGCCTATGTTTTTAGCGAGGTTTATTTTCACTCAATGCAATCCTTTCTAAGTCATTAACGGCTTCCGTCATCTTATCGTGCATAAGCCTTATTCCTTGAGAGCGCGAAATATCGGAGCAAATCGCTTCCGTATCTAACGCTTTGCCTACATAAATTCGGGGACGCTTGAAAAAACCATAGCTCGTTGAATCCATATATACAGGTATAACAGGTTGCATAGAATGTACTGCAATGAACGCTGTTCCCCTCTCAAAATCATCAACTCTGCCAGTTACGGAGCGTGTACCCTCGGGGAATATTCCAAACACCTTTCCCCCTTGTAAAATCTCTGCCGCTTGCTTAATTGATTTCAAATCCGCCGAGCTTCTATTCACCGGGAAAGCCAATAAGCCCTTCATAAACAAAGCCGATAGCTTGCTTTGGAACAACTCGACCTTTGCCATGTAACGAATAGTTCTTTTAGAAACGAAGGCGAGTAGTACAGGGTCAATATACGAAGCATGGTTCGAAATAACGATTGCACCACCCGAAAAACGCAAATTCTTTTTACCATGAACTATGGGTCTCCAAATCAGTAAATAGATTGGGGCAATAAAGTATTTTAAGAAGTAGTAAATCATTTTTTCACCTTTTGTATGGCATTAAGAACGGTTGAAACAACCTGCTCAATCGTCATTTTAGTTGTATCTATGTATAGTGCATTATCGGCACAAACCAAGGGCGCAAACTCCCTTGTGCTATCGGTTTTATCACGAGAAATTATTTCTTGCGTCATCTCTGCAAGCGTTTTTTCTATTTCTAAGCCCTTGCTTTGCTGTTCTTTCAGTCGTCTTTTCGCTCTTTCCTCTGGGTCGGCTGTAATGTAAAACTTATAATCTGCATTTGGCAACACATAAGAGCCAATATCTCTGCCATCAATAATCAAACTTAGGCTTTTCGATAATTGTCTTTGAATCTCGACCAGCTTTACTCTTACGGCAGGAATTACCGCAATGTCTGAGGCGGCTTTTGACACCTCGGCGGTTCTTATTCTGCCCATTACGTCAACACCGTTTACAAAGATTCTTTGAATGCCGTTATCATATGTAACAGCTATGCTCAGTCCTTTAAGCATGGATTCTACAGCTAAAACATCGCTAACCGAAATTCCCCTATCCAATGCACTCAATGCAACAGCACGATACATAGCACCTGTATCGAGGTGAAGTATATTCAGTTTTTCTGCGATTAGCTTTGAAATTGTGCTTTTCCCTGAACCTGCAGGTCCGTCAACCGTTATTGAAATTTTCTCTGCCATACTTCTCCTGTTTATTCTTCTATAATCGAACTTCCTGCCAAAAAGCCTGTGGAAAAAGCTATTTGCAGGTTGTATCCGCCTGTTTGGGCATCGCAATCTATCACTTCACCCGCAAAGAATAGTCCGCTGACTAACTTAGACTCCATGGT